>JBBQSW010000169.1:0-7741 GCA_038213575.1 Chitinophagales bacterium
CTTCTGACGGCTTCAAAAACTATATGACCTCTGCCTGGCATGTGCAACATGATTCCAGTTATGTACACTATGGGGGCATGAACTATCCTTTTGGCGAGCACGTCCTTTTTTCGGACAATCAACCGATTCTTAGCGCTGGAATGCAATGGTGGAGCCGCCATGTGTTCGATGTAGGGGATAAGGTGATCGGCATTATGCACCTGTTTTTGGTCTGTTCCATCATTTTTGGAGTGGGGGTTATTTATTTGTTGTTGCGAAAACTTCACCTACCCGCGTGGTATGCAGGATTGGCGGCAATGGGCATTGCATTCCTTTCGCCACAGCACAACCAATTCGATGGCCATTTTGGCCTTTCGCATATTTGGGTGCTTCCGATGTTATTGCTCTTACTTTGTCGGTATGAAGAACGACAAAGCCGGCGCTATCAAAGCCTTTTGATCGGGATACTTATTTGGTTTTCGGCGCAATTACACTTTTACAACCTTGGGGTTTCAGCAGTTTTTTTGTGCTTCTATACTTTATTCCAAATTCTTCTTAACTTTTCATGGCGCAATATATGGTCTCGGGTGAGCCACTTGACAGGGATGATTTTGTTGCCTTTTGCCGTGTTGAATGTGTGGATTCATTGGTCAGACTATTGCCCCGATCGCCCGGCGGCTCCTTATGGCTTCACGGATTACATTGGACATTGGGAGGGGGTTTTCCTGCCCTACAATTATTTCCCGATGCACCAGTGGATCAATCAGCATATCACTCAGATAAGGGGATTAGATTTTGAGGCGCAATCCTACGCAGGGCTGGTGGCATTCGTCTTTACACTTTGGCTTTTGTTCAAGCGGCGATTTCGACTTTTTGAACCGGATTGGGAGCATGCGGCCTATCACCGGGTACACAAAAACTATTTACGGGGTGTCTGTTTTGCAGCATTTGCGACTTTACTTTTTGGTCTGGGGTTTCCGTTTTCCATAAAAGGATTGGAGTGGATGGTTGATTATCTCGGTCCAATCAGGCAATTCAGGGGACTCGGGCGATTCACCTGGGCGTTTTATTATGCCATCAACGTTTTGAGTTTCTACATTTTGTGGAATAAAAGCCAACGAATAAAAATGGGTGAAAAATGGATGGCATTTGTCACGGCACGTTCAGCATATATGGCCAAACATCTGCCAAACATCGTTAAGTGGAGCATTGCCCTTGTTCCAGTAGTGGTTTTATGCTGGGAAGCCTACTATTTTCAAAAAAACAAGTCGCTGATATGGATGCCCAATCTTGCACAGCGCAGTGTGGTGGCCAATTCGCCCGATCATTGGCTAAATAAGGTTGATTTTGCTCGTTTTCAGTCCCTTATGCCCTTGCCCTATTACCATATAGGTTCGGAGAACATCTGGCTTGAAGTCTATGATCCGCTTTACCAAAAAGTGCAATGCACCGCTTTACAAACGGGTGTACCTGACATGGGGGTGAACATGAGCCGATCTGCGGTAAGCCGCATGGTTAAATCTGTGCAATTTTCTCTGCCTGCTTGCGAACCTCCGGCATTGTTGTCAGAAATGCCGGATAACCGTCCTTTTGCGCTCATGATTGAGCCGAGCAAGTGGTTAGAGGTCCAAAAAAAATATGGGCACCTGATCCATAAGGCAACCCCTGTGTATGATGGTCCAGAACTCAAAATAATGGCTTTAGTGCCCGATAGTATTCGCGCCTGGTCACAACAGCAAGCAGAAAAAATATCCGCCGAAATGAATCGCTCCGCAACATTTGATGCTGCAAGCGGTTGGCATAGCGAAAGGTCCCCACTATGGTACGCCCACCTAAACTTTGATTCACTCTCCAAGAGCGAGCATGTTTTTCAGGGTAAAGGCGCGGGCGAAGGAAAGCTAAGTGACACTACTTGGATTTGGAATAATACCATACCCAAAGGCTCCTATACTTTCAGCATTTGGATAAAAGTTGACGAGGATATGGGCATGACTCAGGAGATAAAATTTTTGGAAAATAGCCGTTCAGATGGTCGCAAAATCTATTTTAAGGAAGGAAATTTGCGCTCCGGGATTCAGACGATCGTTAAAGGCTGGGCCTTGTTCGAGCTACCCTTTGAAGTGCAGGAAAAGAACTCAAATTTTGGTATTTTCCTTCATAAAGAGCATGAAAATGCAGCTTTTTGGTATGATGAGGGGATGATAAAAGATACTAATTTCAGTTTGTATCGCCGGGAACCCGGTTGGGTGGTACGCAATAATCATTGGTACAGACTGCCTAAAACCTGGCCAAACTAGAATTGACACTTTTTAAAAAAGTGTCAATTCTAAACTCAGCACAATGCAAATACTCTTAAAAAACGTCCGCATCTTCGATGGCATTGCTGAAAGCGGAGCGCAAGACATGCTTATCCACCAGGGCCATATAGAAGCCATTGGCGACCATATTCCAACCCCTAAAGGTGCGGAAGTGTGGGAATCACCTAAACTCTGTGTATCCCCAGGATGGCTGGATGTGGGTGTTTATGCCGGCGATCCTGGTTACGAACATCGTGAGGATTTGGCCACGGCGGCTGCGGCTGCGGCTGCAGGAGGGTTTACGGCAATGGCCTGCTTCCCGAATACAGACCCTGCGCTTCACACTAAGTCTGAGATTTTGTATGTAAAAAACAAGGGCATGCATTTACCCGTGCGATGCTACCCAATTGGGGCGATTTCGCAAAGTTGTGAAGGAAAAGATCTGGCGGAACTTTTTGATATGTATGCCGCAGGGGCAGTAGCATTCAGTGATGGCAAACGCGCTGTGCAAGATGCTGGGCTATTGCTTCGGGCCTTACAATACGCCAAGGCGTTCAATGGATTGATAATCAATGTGCCGCACCATAAAACTATTGCTGCTGGTGGACAAATGCACGAAGGAGTAATGAGCACTTCGCTGGGCCTGAAGGGGTTGCCAGCATTAGCAGAAGAGTTGATGGTGCAGCGTGATCTCAGCCTCCTGGAATATTCCGAAGGCCGCCTGCACATCCACCTGATTTCGACGGCCAGGAGCGTTGCACTTATCAGGGCGGCCAAAAAGGCTGGGTTGCCCGTTACATGTTCAGTTGCGGTGGCAAACCTCTGCTTCAACGACGAAAAATTGGCGGATTTTGATTCAAATTGGAAAATAGTGCCTCCACTCCGCAGTAATTCAGATGCCATTGCCCTGCAGGAGGGATTGGCGGATGGAACAATTGATTTTATTTGCTCAAACCATACACCTTGGCATGAAGAAGCCAAAAACCTGGAATTTCCTTACGCCGACTTTGGTATGATCGGCCTGGAAACGGTCTTTGCCCTCTGCCGCACTTTTTTAGACAAAAAACTGAGCATCAACGATTTGGTTGAAAAAATGAGCCTCGCCCCCCGCCGTGTTTTGAACTTGCCCATTCCAAAAATTGCCCAAGGTGAACGCGCAGAACTCACCGTTTTTGATCCGGATGCCCAATGGGTTTTGGAAGAAAAAAATATCCGTTCCAAATCGCGCAACACGCCTTTCGTTGGCCAAAAATTCAAGGGCAAAGTGATCGGAGTTGTTTGTGGCCAATCAGGTTATTAACCAAAGTCCCCAATCCACGAATCAACAAACAAAAATGCCATCCCGCCAACCTTCCGCTTTTGATTGGTTTTTGATGATTTTCCTTGCAGCTATTTGGGGGGCATCCTTCTTCTTTATCAAGCGCTCTGTAGCCATTTTCAGCCCAGTGCAAATGGCAATGTGGCGCATGGTTTTTGCCACGGCGGTGTATCTGCCCATTGCAGCAGCTTACTGGTCTAAGATTGATTGGCGACGCTGGAAGCCTTTGGTTATCGTGGCGTTTTGTGGTTCAGCCATCCCCAATTTCTTTTTTGCGGTGGCCCAACAGCATGTCAACAGCAGTCTTGCAGGCGTCCTAAATTCACTTACGCCACTTTTTACACTTCTGATTGGAACGGCGTTTTTTTCGATGCAATTTTCGCGGGAAAAAGTGCTTGGCGTGGTGATTGGTTTGGCTGGAGCAGTGTTGCTTGTGCTTTTTAATGCCAGCAGTGGCATATCGGGCAACGCTTTTTTTGCAGGTCTTTGTGTGCTTGCCACAGTATGCTACGCCATCAACGCAAACACCGTGAATACACACTTGCGCGACCTCCCACCGGCCGGTATTGCATCGGCAGCATTTGTGGTTACTGGAGGATTGTTCGTGATAGGGCTTTGGTGGTCAGGTGGTTGGGAGGCTGCATGGAAACACCCGGAAGGAATGAAAGGACTGGGCTATATTTTCTATTTGGCTGCAGTGGGGACGGTCGTAGGTTCCATTTTGTACTTCTGGTTGTTACAGCGTACAAGTGCCATTTTTGCCACCTCCGTCACCTATCTCCTGCCTGTGGGAGCAATTGCCATTGGCGCATTGGATGGGGAAGCTATTGGGCTTATTGATTTGGCGGGAACGGCGGTGATTTTGCTGGGGGTGTATATTGCAAGAAAGTAAGCGACTTATTTTTTTAGCAGCCCATTCAGTTCCCCGAACAAATTTTCTAAGGATTTTTTAGTGGGATAATTTTTATCACCCCACACCGCGCGGCTTACCATATCGCCTTCTTGAAATTCTAAAAAATTATAGGTGTTGCCGGGGTGATTGAATTCCATTTTGGAAAGACCGAGCGACTCCATGGTTTTGAAAATCGCTTTGGCTTTTTTACCCGTTGTTTTGCCCGCTTCTGAAGTTTTCCCCATAATGTCACGGTTAAAAATCTGGCCGTTATCACACAAAATATGAGAGCTTTCCTTTCCGACAAAACCACCGCCATTGCCCCACCGGACTTGTTTTTCAGGAAGTTTTTCGGCGGTGTATTTGGTTTGTTTGCAGGCCAGCCAAAGAAAGCTTGTAGCCAAAATTGTTAGGGAAATAAAGATGAATTTCATTAAAAATCAATGTTTTGAGAAATGAGAATGTTAGTGATTTAGAGCTGCCACTCATTCGAGGAAGTAGGTTATCCGATTCGTGCAAATTCGTGCAATTGGTGGCCTATATAGAACGATTAGGCAATCAAATCCTTCCCGATGTCGCGCCGATAGTTTTTTCCTTCAAACGCTATTGCCTTTGCGTTTCGATTCGATTTGCGTAGCGCGCTCGGAATATCCTTTCCGAGGCTGGTGAGTGCAATAACCCGTCCTCCAGCAGTTATACACGCCCCTCCTTTGGCATTACTAGTGCCAGCGTGAAAAGCAATGCCATCCATTACTTTTTCAAGTCCCGTGATGACTTTCCCTTTTTCATAATCTCCCGGATAGCCGCCACTCACCAGAAAGACGGTGGTAGCACTTCGCTTGTCCGTTCGGATTTTTACGCGACCCAAGGTACCACGTGCGCAATGGTCGAACAACATTACTAGATCATTTTTAAGGCGGGGCAGCACCACCTCCGTTTCTGGGTCCCCCATGCGGCAATTGTATTCGATGACGAAAGGTTCGCCTCCCACGTTGATGAAACCAAAGAAAATGAAACCCTTATACGGGATTTTTTCTTTTTTCAAACCCTCCACAGTCGGTCGAATAACACGCTCCTCCACTTTTTTCCACATCATTTCATCCACAAAAGGTACGGGACTTACGGCACCCATTCCTCCTGTATTCGGCCCAGTATCGCCCTCTCCGATGCGCTTGTAATCTTTTGCCTCGGGTAGGATTTTATAGGTTTTGCCATCCGTCAGGACAAAAACACTGAACTCGATGCCGCTCAAAAACTCCTCCACAACCACCCGGGCGCTGGCTTCGCCAAATTTTCCGCCGAGCATTTCCCTCATTTCTGCGTCCGCTTCTGCGTGGTTCTGGCAAATAATTACGCCTTTTCCCGCCGCCAAACCGTCGGCTTTCAACACAATTGGAAGTGTGCGCGTTTTTAGATAGGTCAAACCAGCCTCCAACGTTTCGGAGCTGAATTCCTGATAAGCAGCCGTTGGAATATTATGGCGTAACATAAATTTTTTGCTCCATGCTTTGCTGCCTTCCAGCACAGCCCCAGCTTTGGAAGGACCGATGACGGGGATTGTTTTCAAATGTTCTCTTTCCTGAAAATAGTCCCAAATGCCACGCACAAGGGGTTCTTCAGGCCCAACGATGACCATATCTATTTGGTTTTCAAGCACAAATTTTTCTACGGCTGAAAAATCCAAAGGGCTGATAGGCACATTTTGACCGAAAGCTGAAGTGCCCGCATTGCCAGGGGCTATAAACAGTTGGGAGCAGCGTTTGCTCTGAGCGAGTTTCCACGCAAAAGCATGTTCGCGGCCTCCAGAGCCGAGGAGAAGGATGTTGAATGTGGTCAATGTATGAATGTAGTCAAGGTGTGAATTGTGCTTCCCTCCTTCGCCTCTGCTTCCGTCAAGACTACAGCAGATAAAAAAGCTACGAGGGGTAAAAATGTGGTCAAACAAATTGCAATACAGTGCGCGGAGGTTTTGATCGGCGTTGCGAAGGTAATCCTCTGCAATAATGTGGTGTTAAAATCAAGCGACAAGAGAAATTGATGGGCAATATATTTTTCATTTTTAAGCACAAACGGACAAGCTTGCTGTGCACCTGAATCTTGTAACATGGTTGAGCAGACCTGCTGCGGCATGCCTTGCCCGATTGAGGATTGCCCGATTCCGTGCGGCAAGGACTAAGCGCAAGCCTTTTTGATGGCTAAAATAAAAGAAGGCGAGGGTCGTAAGACCTTCGCCTTCTGTGTAGCCCGGAACTCCGTTCCAGGATTGATATACCCGAAACCAAAAGAGTTCCAGGCTACTGCCCAAAAACATATTGAACGATATTGGCGCCCATTTGCAAAGCCTTGGTGCGAAGTTCTTTAGGATCGTTGTGGATATCGTCCCAACCATCGCCGAGGTCGGTCTCAAAGTTGTAGTAGCATACCAGACGACCCTGGTAGAGAAGTCCAAAGCCTTGTGCTGGCTTGCCGTCGTGTTCGTGGATTTTTGGAACCCCGTTGGTAAAGTTGTATTTCTGGTGATAAATAGGGTGACTAAAAGGTAGTTCTACAAAATCCAGCGCTGGAAAAACCTTTTTCATGGCAGGGCGCACAAAGGGGTCCAGGCCAAAATCATCGTTTAAAATTAGAAAACCACCGCCTTCTAGATAAGCGCGGAGGTTTCGAGCTTCAAGATCGCTGAAAAGCATATTGCCATGGCCAGTGGCGTAGACGATTGGATAGTTGAAAATCTCGGCGCTGCCGGGTTCCACGGTAGCATAATCAGTAGCATCAAAGTTGGTTCGAAGGTTCTCGTTGCAGAACTTGGCGAGGTTTTTCAGTGAATTCACATCATTGTACCAATCGCCGCCTCCGCTGTATTTGAGCAGGGCAAGCTTGAGCGTAGGGGGCGGGGCGGCGGGGCGGAATGCTGAAGCGAGCAGCAATGAAAAAACTAATATTAAGTAGCGCATTTATTTAAAAATTAAATGTTTGTTCAAAATTTTGAGTCGTCCACACTGTTCAGATATTCCTGAATTTCTCCAACGACCGATTGAACGCAGCCATCTTCGAAGGGCGATTTCAGGTTGGCGAGTTTTACCAAATTGAGGAACGAAAGGCTTCCCCCTGCGCGGCAAAGACGAAGATAATCGGCCCAGGCGGAATCGTGGTCGCGGCGGTCTTTTACCCAGAACTGAAAGGCACAAATCTGTGCCAGCGCATAGTCAATGTAGTAGAAGGGGGAGTTGAATATATGGCTTTGTTTGTGCCAAAAAC
>JBBQSW010000170.1:0-7734 GCA_038213575.1 Chitinophagales bacterium
GGCAGGTGGGGGCAACATAACCTTCACTCCTGACCTGTATACTTGCATCGGCGCAAAGCCTACGCCGCCCTGTCCTCCGCCATTCGATAAAGTACCTTATGCTGTGCCAACGTATACGGCGGCCAACCCGGTCGGCGGCAACCCACAGGTTACCATCAATCCGGTTTCGGGCATAATCACTGGAACGGCGGAGATAATCGGACAATTCGTTGTAGCAGTGTGTGTACAAGAATACCGCAATGGGCAATTGTTATCTACCGTGCAACGCGAGTTCCAATTCAATGTCGCCGATTGTACCCCTGACATTGATGCCAAATTGAGTGCCGACTCTTTGACCATCAATATTGAAGAATACACCATAAAATCTTGTGGTGAAAAGACCATTTTTTTTGAAAACAAAACCACCGAAGCTA
Organism: Chitinophagales bacterium; assembly: GCA_038213575.1. Lineage (GTDB taxonomy): Bacteria > Bacteroidota > Bacteroidia > Chitinophagales > Saprospiraceae > M3007. The sequence continues at coordinate 414 of JBBQSW010000170.1, forward strand.
GTAATGTTCAGGATGTAGAATGGAGGTTTGACATCAACGGTACTACCGTGACAGACAACGTGAACAAATGGTTCACTGCTTTTACATTCCCAGATACAGGGCTGTACCACGGGATGCTCCTGATCAATCAAAGCAGCGGCGGCTGTAGCGATACGGCTTTCATCCATGTACGCATCTTCCCAGAGGTAAACGCGTCCTTTGCCTCTGACTACGACACCTGCGTAGCAGGGCCCGTAATCTTCACCGATCATTCCACCGGAGAGGGCGGCGTGAACCAATGGAAATGGAATTTTGGCATACCCGGCTCGGCTTCCAACCTCCAAAACCCTAGCTATCAATATCCCATTCCGGGCAATCACCCTGTTAAACTCAAGGTGTCCGACATGAACCAATGCTCCGACGACACGACCGTAGTTATCCAATGGTTTCCGGTACCTCCTGTAATTATTATCCAGCCCAGCAGTTACCTTGGCTGTGTTCCGGCAGAGATTTTCTTTGACAACCTTTCAACACCCATTGACGACAGCTATAACATTGTATGGTATTTTGGCGATGGCGATTCTACCATTAACATAATAAGTCCCAGCCATTTATACGACGAACAGGGCACCTATGATGTGCGGGTCGAAATCACCTCGCCCCTAGGCTGCTATATAGATGCTGACTTTCCCAACCTCATTCGGGTAGAGCCTAAGCCGTTTGCGGCCTTTAGCTGCGACCCTGATTCTGACTTTACCAATTTCAACAATACCGTTCATTTCATTGACCAATCCATCGGCGCAGCGCATTGGAACTGGCAGCTTGGCCCCAATTTCACCACCATAGAACAAAGCCCTACGTATACCTTTCTTGATACCGGCAGCGTGAGGGTTAGGCTCATCGTGACGCACCCCGCAGGTTGCAAGGATTCAATCTCCAAGGAATTGGATATTCGACCCGTGGTCACCTGGTATATGCCGAATGCCTTCACGCCCAATGGGGATGGCAAAAACGATGATTTTTTTGGGAAAGGGTATCTCGATGGCGCCACCAATTTCAAAATGGCCATTTGGAACCGCTGGGGCGAACTGGTATTTGAGACCACCAACCCAAACGACAAATGGAACGGCGAAAAAAGGAATTCTGGTGGGATGTCGCCTGAAGGTGTTTATATTTATGTTGTTACATTTACGGGGCCAAGAGGGGAACAAAATGAGTTCAAAGGCTTTGCCACGGTGGTTCGTTGATTGGGGTTGAGGGTTGAGGGTTGAGGGTTGAGGTTTTAGGGTTTAGGGTTTAGGGTTGCGGGTTGAGGGTTGAGTACAAATAATTGTGTTTACGCCCAAATCTAAACCACTCCCGCTTAATATTAAACAATTAAAAAACAAACGATGCAGAAAACAACCCTTGCCACGCTCCTCGGGCTGGCCATCTTAAGCATTTTTTCTTGTGTAAAGCCAAAAATTTATCGCGCTGAACGCGCAGCTCGATCCGCTGCCGAGGAACGCGAAAAGGTGCTGGTGCAGGAACTCCTGGATCGAAAACGAGAAACGGCCGCACTAACAAAAACAACCGAGAACCTTGCCCGCGATCTTGGCAGACAAGATACCGAAATTGCAAATCTGAAAGAAGAGCTCGGCTCTACCACCCGCTCCATGGGCGAATCGGCCAGCAAACTTGCCACCGAAAAAACCGCACTCGAAAAAAGACTGGCCGCCACCAATGTCTCACTGGAACAGCGTGAATCCTTGATAAAGAAAGTGAAATCTGTGCAAGACAAGCGGAAGGCAATTCTTTCTGCCCTGGAGGGAGATTTGATAAAAGCCTATTTCCCGTTCAGCAGTATCGGCGTTACGGCCATTACCGAAAGCGAATCAATTATGCTCAGCTTGCCCGATGCGGTGCTTTTTGAGCCTACAGGACTGAATATCAGTGTAAAAGGAAAGGACTTGCTAAAGCCCCTCGCCGAATTTCTTGCGGCAAGGCCCTCGCTCTCCATAGAGGTATTGGCCTATACCGACAATGTATTGCCGCCCAAAGAAAAAACATTGAAAGATACCTGGGATTGGAGCCTTGCACGCGCCACCAATGCTGTACGCGTCCTTATCCGCGACTATAACGTAAATGCCAATCAAATTACCCCCATCGGGAAAGGCGAATTTTATCCGGTGACTTCTAACGAAACCCCGGAAGGTCGCCAAAAGAACCGACGGACAGTGGTGGTATTGAGGCCGGTATTGCCTACGATACCAGTAGCGGAGTGAGTTGTGCTACTTTGAACTTTAGCCGTGTAGGTTTTTTCATCGGTACTTGGGTCGCTTGTGGCCAAAAAAGCCTAGTTCTTAAACCACAGACGGGCAAATTCAACCCAGTCTGCTGTTTCTTCATCCAGCATAATCTTAGGAGCAATACCTACATTGTCAATCCCACGCCCGTCTGGCACACGGTTGGAACGGGCGGTTGGATATCCCAAAAGCCAGTTATGGCAAGGCACAGAAAGTGTATTCACAGCACCATAATCCGCTATACCCGCAGTCTGGCTGCCCATTACAATCACTTTTCGGCTTTGCTGTGCCCAAAGCAGAAATACCTCGCAGCTGCTGGCACATAGGTTATTTACGAGTATAACCACCTTTTGGGGATTTGGCATGACGGTTTTTAATTGCTCCCTTCGTGCATTCATACTCCCAACAAAGCTGCCGGGGGATTTTTTCATGGACTTGGCTATTTTCTGATAGTACTTTTTTTGGGCCTTTGGCATGCCCGGCTTAATACTCGACAACAAAGATTTTGCATTGTCGTCAGAAGCCCAATAAAGCATGCCATCCGTAAGAACCGGCCCTGTGTACAAATAAGGTTTAATTGAGTACCAAGTACTCAGTGCCCCCCCCGAATTGCCTCGACAATCAATAATCAAATAAGGATATTTTTCGAACACCGCTTGATTGTGGCTCAAGATGGAATCAATGAGTGACTTGTATCTAAGTCCCATGCTGGGCAGGCGAAACAATATAGTTTGACTGTCCAGTACAGTAACTGCAAAATCCGAATCAGGTCTGCGCACTTGACCCAACAGGTCTGGCCCTAATTGCAAATGCCTGTCATTGAACCATTTAAGCCAATCAATACAAAGAACAGCACACCCTTTCACACCTTGGACGGTATCCGCACGCTGTTGAAATACTCGTGTGTGTTCCTCGTAAGCAGGCCGAGAAACCGGGGTCACTTTCTCCGAAAAACCCGCATAATTAAGCTCTGTTTTTTGTCGGATAAATGCGAAGGATAATGGGCAGGAGCAGGTCTGTGCTGATGTTTGGCCCCATGAAATAGCACTAAGTAAAACACCCAAACTTATTTTAAAGGCTGTAGCATTGAACCCTTGTAGTCGTAGCATATTAATATACATTTTGGAAGGTAAGGTATTAACATTACTCGCCCAAAACACCCGCTGCCCACTGCAAACTGGCCTCTGCTTTGCGCAATTCGCTCAGCAGTTTTAGGTATTTCAACTGCGCATCTAGCCAGCGTTGTTCTCGGGTGTTGACCAAAAAGACAGAACTCTCGCCCAAGAAAAATTTCTCGTTTTCCCCATCCAAAAGTCGCCGGTAATTGGTTGTTATATCGCGAAAAAGTATAGCCTGCGTACGAAGGTTCACCAGGTCATTGGCATACTGCTGCACTTTGATTCCTACGATTTGCTGTTTTTGATTCAATGCTAGTTCTGTTTGGAGAATTTTGATTTGGGTCAGCTGCCAATCTCCACGTGCTTTGCGGTTCAGCAGGGGGTAACTAAAATCCACTCCCCATTTTACATCATTGGCCAACATAGCAGGGCCTTCTACGGAGGCGGTCGGAAAGAATTGCCAATTATTGCCCAACAAACTATAACTCACATTGAGTATCGGTTTTCGCTTTTCATTTTTCAGGCGGCGTTCGGTCTCTAGTTGGCGAAGTTTGACTTGATACAGACGCAATTCAGGATGTTGAGCAAGCGCAGTCTGGCGTAAACTTTCCACATCAGAAGGCATTCCTGCCCCAATTTCTGCCGTTAATAGCGCGGGTGTAGCAGGTATGTTTTCAGGTGTAATCACTTGATTTTCAGCATCCCATAAAAATCCAGTCAGCGCTAATGCAGCATTTTTAGCATCCACGCGGGCAAACTGCAATTCCACTTGTCGGTTCTGAACCTGAATGAAGGTTTCCAGCGTATCGAAAACCGAACGTTCGCCTTGTTGGAAACTTTGTCGAAGGCCATCGTGCCGGATCTCGGCCTGACGCAGCGCGTCTTCTACGATGCCCACTACATTGGAAGCAAAATTCCAGGTCCAATAGGTCTTTGCTGCTTCGAGCATTAGGTCATTACGGGCCGCTGAACGTTCTGCTTCACCCATTGCGAGGCCTGCACGAGCGAATTGAAGCCCGGCCCGACGCTCATCAAACAGCAGCCCTTGCCCCAAGGTCCAATTCAATCCAAAACTGGCCTGACCGTTTTCAGGCAAACGGTTCTCGCTGTTCAAAAAACTACCCGATGCAAGATTGTACGCGCCCTTGAATTCCAAACCAGCCCAGGTCGGAATTTTAAGCCCTGCCTCGGTGTATTGGAAATAGGTTTTCCCATTGAAATTTTTACCAAAATGCTCCCCGTATGCCTTTGGATCGAAACCTCCTTTGGCACGGAGTAACAGAGCACTGGCCTGATCCCGATACAAGTCAGCCTGCCGTGCAAGCGGATGATTATCAAGGACTTGCTGCCGAAATTCAGCGTACTCCAAGGTTTGGGCAGGGGTTGAATGTGGCAATAAGCAAAGGGCTGAAATGCAACCCACAAGGAGCAACCAGGCTTTTTTCATTTCTTTTCCTCCTTTGCTTTGCTGCCTGCGCCCGGCATATTTTTATACAAGTCTGGCGGAAAGCCGTTGAGCACACGCCAGAGTTCATACCAAACGGGTACATCGCTGAGGAGCGCAATACCTTTGGCGCCTCCGCCAGGCAAAATTGCCGTGGGCCAGGGATGATCCGCAGCTGCTGGCGCGACCAACACCCGAAACTTGCCGTTACCACTGATATTCCGGTCAATAGCCACCACTTGCCCGCCAAAAGTGCCCAAAGAAACACCCGGCCAGCCACTAAAAAAGAACGCCGGCCAGCCATCAAAAATGAAGCGCACCGAGCTTCCGACTGACAAGAGCGGTAGATCAAGCGGTTTCACATACATTTCTACTGCCAATTGATAATTAGATGGTTGGATACTGAGCAGCGGTTCACCTTCTTTGATAATTTCGCCAATGCCGGGTTTGATCGCCTGTACTACAAAACCATCCTGAGGGGCAAGGATGTAGTAGAATGACTGCCGACGCGCGTAATTCTCGCGTTCAATTTGCAGTTTGCTCACATTGGCCTGTGCATCGAATTGATCGCTGAGCGTACTGAAACGGTCACTTTGGGCCTTGGCTATTTTGTTGGCTGTTTCGTTCTGGATGAGCCGCAATTCACTGTTGTAAATGGCAAGGTCGTTGCGGCTGCTGCCCAGTTGATTTTCGGCGGTTACCAATTTCGTTTCTGTATCTTGGAGTTTCAGGCGGCGTTCTTCCAGTTTGGTGAGCGGCTCAAGTCCTTTGTCGTACAAATTTTTAGCGCCATTCAATTGACGTTGAGCTACTTGCAAATCAATCCGAGCTTGAACGACCATGAGGGTATCGCTTTGAATTTTTAGTCGCACTTGCTCTATCTTATTGCGGGTTTGTAGGATTTTGCTTTCGAGTTCACGACGCATGGCCTCGATTTGATCTTCCAGCGCCCCCGCTTTTTGGCCGTATGAAGTGATGGAACCCTTTTTGGCAGCAACCTGTTCGCCCACCCGCGCTACGAGTTCGGGATCGAAATACTCGGATTTTACCTCAGATAAAAAAACGAGCGTATCCCCACGTTTGATGGCTTGACCCTCTGCAACATACCAGCGTTCAATGCGACCGGATATCGTGGCGTGGACGGTTTGAGGGCGTTGTTCAGGGCGAAGGGTGGTCACGCGCCCATCCGCTCGCACGTTTTGGGTCCAAGGGAGAAACATGAAAATCAGAAAAATCCCCAGCATCACTGCCAAAAGCCGTCGAACCGACCAATGCCAGGCTGGCAGCTTGTTTTTGCCTATTCCATCCACAGTTTTGGGATAGGCCGAGCTAGGGAGTTTATTGTCTGAGATGTTGAGCATAAAAATGGTTTAAAAAACCTATACCAAGTTGGAGCGGAATACCCTTTCAAAATCCTTAGTCTTTTGTGCTTCCTCAAAAGTACCGTCGAAGTCAATTTCTCCTTCTTTCAAAATCAATACCCGATCACAAAGTGCCGCCAAAACCGGGTCCTCCGTAACACATACGAGCGTCCAGGGCTGCTTTCGGTCGGCCAAAAACTGCGCGATGACAAGCCTGTCCCGGAAATTGAGCCCTGCCAAGGGTTCCTCCATCACCAGCAGGTTCGGCTGCGCTGCCACCGAACGCGCCACAAGGATCTTTGTGATAATACTGCGCGGGGAGTTTTTGCCTCCCGACATCAATTCGGTGTCCAAACCTTGGGGGCTGTCGCGCACAAAGGCATTGAGCCCTACTTTTTCTACCACATCCAGCACATCACGAAGCGATATTTGCGGGTTTCCTAGTGTAATGTTTTCCAATATAGAACCCTTGAAAATATCCTCTTGAGAGGAAAGGTCTCCAATATGTTCGCGGAGGCTGCGCAGGTTCAGGTTTTGCTTGGGCAGTCCATTAAATAACAAGGAACCAGTAAAATCACGCCGAACTACAGAAAGAATTTGCATCAGGGTGCTTTTTCCTGAAGCGTTGTAACCTGCCACTGCCACCCGTTCTCCTGCATTGATTTTCAAGGAGATGTTTTTTAAAACAGCAATGTTAGCATCTTGAAATTGATAGCTCAGATTGCGCAGCTCAACCGATAATGGCTGCGCATTGGCACAGAACTCTTCTACCCGCACCCCTCCTTCACGTTCCAGGGGAAGATCTGCAACCTGCCCCAGTTTTTCAGTTGCGGTGAGCACATCGTAGCCGGTTTCATGCAGCATGACTAATTTTTCGACCGATTCTATGACAAAAAATATAAGGATTTCAGCGGCTACGAATTGCCCGATATTCAACTCGTTCTGCATCACCAGCAGGCTGCCCAAGACCAAAAAACTTCCCATGGCCAATACCCTGAAGGCTGCGCTGCTGATAAATTTTAGCATCAAAACACGCCAGTGTTTGGCGCGGGCATCTAGGTACAAGTTGGCAATTTCATCGGTGCGGCGCAGCGGAAAATCATTCTCTCCTGCCAGTTTGAAGGTCACGGCAAC
>JBBQSW010000171.1:0-7723 GCA_038213575.1 Chitinophagales bacterium
CCAATAGGTTTTGGGATAAAAACAGCATCGCCAGTATGGCGGGGATGGAAACATTTTTCATAGGAAATTCTTGTTTGATACAGATTTTAGAAGGCTCGAAAGGAAAAAGGTTTAACCAGAGTGATTCGTCGGCTTACTACACGGCGAGCGGGACAAGTGGGTTGCGCGGATGTGTCCAAAAACTTGATTCCTATGGCGTTTTTTGAAAGCTTGGAGTTCTACTACCTAAAACCTGTATTGTGCACCGGTCCGCACTTAAAGCGCATCATACGACGGTGTGATCGCAGAAAAGTCTTTAGAATAGTCTGCATATAGGCCGAAAGTCCAGTGTCTGGCGTCCTTTTCTAACCCTGCACCAAAGCGCCACTGGTTGCTGTGCCATTGAGCATCAAACTTTTCATCGGTGTATTCGTGTCTGGGAGGCGGTAATGGTCCTGAGCCAGCAATGTTATGTTCCAAAAATCAAAAAGGGCAGAAAGACCCGAGCCATCGCCCAAACCCTTTCTGCCCTTCATTTACAAGGAGTGGATACCTCAAATATTACATATTCAAACTCATCTTCAATTTCTTTTCCACTTCCTCCACGGTGTCCTTGAACACAATGTCCGTATCCATCATGTCCTGAACTGCTTTGCAGGAATAGATCACTGTGCTGTGGTCGCGTCCCCCGAATTGCTCGCCGATGGATTTTAAGGATTTGTTGGTCAATTTCTTGGCGAGGTACATAGAGAGTTGCCGAGCGATCACGATGTTGCGCTTGCGGGTTTCGTGGTGGAGTTTTTCCACTGGCACGCTGAAATGCTCGGCAACGAGTTGCTGGATGAATTCGACGGTGATCTCCTTGTTTATGGTGGTCACGAAGTTGCGGATCACCTCTTTGGCCAAATCCATGTCCACGTCGCGGCGGATGAGGGTGCTTTGTGCCAGCAGTGACACCATTACACCTTCCAGTTCGCGGATATTGTTCTTTATATTGTAGCAGATGAACTCCAGTACGTCGCTGGGAATGTCCACGCCTTCTTCTTCCATTTTGGTCTCCAGGATCGCCATGCGTGTTTCCAGATCGGGCGCTTGTAAATCGGCGCTGAGGCCCCATTTGAAGCGCGAGATGAGCCGCTCTTCCATACCTTCCAAGTCCTTGGGCGGACGGTCGGAAGTCAGGATGATCTGCTTGCCGTTTTGGTGCAACTGGTTGAAGATGTGGAAGAAAATCTCTTGCGTTTTCTGTTTGCCGGAAAGGAATTGAATATCGTCAATGATCAGCACGTCAATCATCTGGTAGAAATTGACGAAATCGTTGACCGAGTTGTTCTTGATCGCTTGGATGATCTGGTTGGTGAATTTTTCCGCCGAAACATATAGTACTGCCTTCGACTCAATCTTGCTCACCACATCATTTCCGATCGCCTGCGCCAGGTGGGTTTTGCCCAAGCCAACGTCACCAAAAATGAACAGTGGGTTGAAGGCCGTGCCACCCGGTTTTTTTGCAATGGCAAGACCGGCATTGCGGGCCAAACGGTTACAATCTCCTTCGATAAAATTCTCGAACGTATAGTTTGGGTTGAGTTGCGGGTCAACTTTGATGCGCTTGATGCCCGGAATGATGAAGGGGTTCTTAATCATTTCAGCATCAAAGGAGCCTGGCACAGGCTCGCTGTCCTTGTCGGCAGAAGGCCGCGTGTCCAATTTGCCACTGTTGCTGCTGTGGCCATTGGCTTGGGACGCACTGTCGGGGATGTGGTACACCAAACGTCCGCGCTCGCCAAGTTCCTGGCGAATGCTCTTTTTCAAAAGCTGTACATAGTGTTCTTCGAGCCATTCGAAGAAGAATTTGTTGGGCACTTGGATAGTAAGCACCTCCGTATCGAGTTGCACGGGTTTGATCGGTTCAAACCACGTCTTGAAGCTCTGTGGGCTTACGCTTTTTTTGATGGTACGCAGACAATCGTCCCATACCATCCGGCTGTCTCTTGTCATACCAGATGGGCACATTTGGGTTTTAGGAAGGACCCGTTAAGAAATTCGTCTTGGTGAAGCTGTTCAGTCGAGTAGGGCGACAAAGATTGGGCAAACTGGCGACCTACACAAGTAGAATTTAACTTTTTTCCAGAATTTTTTTTTGCTTTTTCAAAACAACTTGAAAACGAGCACTTTGCGAAAAAGGCCATGGCCAAAAGCCAAATCAGCATTTACGGCAATATCTTAATTTACTCGAGTTTTCAAAATTTATATCACAACTTTGATTATTCCCCAAACAATCAATGCTATTAAATGACTTACGGAATTTTTTTTAAAACCTTCGTTAATGATCAAAATTTATCTTTGAAACAAATTTTTAGCACTATTCAATTGAACGAATGGTCTGAATTTCAGCGCAAAAGGAAATTAATTTGTCCATAAAAAAACAAAATGTTTTTAAATATAAAGCCGCCTAATCCTGACTTGAATTGGAGGCATAATCCGCCTCGCATCTGCACAAAACCTCGTAAAAATAATGTTATTTTGGATCAAAAAAACCCAATACAATCATTCTCAATGGCTTGCCTAAAACAACTGCCCAGCCTCGGTGCGCACAGCAAGGATGGCCGTTTGCAAGGGCGTGATGCTTTGCTCGTCAAGGGCTTGAAGCAGTGCGTTGGCGAGTGCCTCCGCAGGGGCATCCGGGTCAAGTTCGGGAGCCATCAGCGTGACCAATGCCAAAGTGTTGTTCTTGGCGATGCGTATGATCTGCCAAAGCGTGTCGGACACATACAGTTGCTGCGACACATTGTGCTCAAATTCCTGATTGATGGCCATGAGCAAAACACCGCGCAATTCGCGCACTTTCATGTTGGGCATCCGAACCCGGAGCATCGTATTGGCTATATCTGCACGGTCGCAGAGCAACATGAGGCGTTCGTAGGCAGAAAGGCGGAGCGGGAGTGTGATTTTTTGCGCGTCATTGCGCAGCAAAGCACGATCCATTCGCTGACGCTCGTCCAGAAGAGATTTCAACAGCAAATACGCCGTGGCACCTACAATGACGGCAGGGATGGTGAGTTTTAGGATGTCTAGAAAAAACTCCATGGGTGAGGCTTCGGATGGGTTAAAACCGCCTACGCCAAGGCTTCGGCGGTTAAAAAGGCGGCAAAGATAATCGCCGCTGCGATTATTTGGGCATCCAATTCAAGAGGTTTTAGAATTTGTGTGCTCCGCCGCTCCCGTTTTTGACGACCTTCAAATAGCGGTGAACGATCTTTTTCCGTAACAGCATAATAATTGAGACGAACAATTTAGCTACTTTCGTGTTTGAAATTGTAATTTTGCCGCTCAAACAAACGGCACTTTTTTCATGGAAACGATGCTCGAAAATACGACCACAATGTCGCCTGTCAACCTTACAGTAGACGCAGTAGAACAACTTAAGCTCATTCGCAATCAGGAGAACATCCCTGCCGACTACTGCCTTCGTTTGGGCGTGAAAGGCGGTGGCTGTTCAGGCTTTTCCTATGTGCTTGGGTTTGACCAGGCAAATGACACCGATGATAGTTTTGAAATCGGAGGGCTCCGCGTGGTGATGAACAAGGCCCACGCCATTTACCTGCTCGGTATGGAAGTGGATTTCCACAATGGCCTCGACAACCGCGGGTTCACGTTTGACAACCCGAACGCGAAAAGCACTTGCGGCTGTGGAACGTCTTTTTCGGCCTAATTCACCACGGTCACTGCACCCTCGTATTGCACTTGCTTTCCATCCCAGAACTCTACCACCGTCAGGTAGGGGTACACACCCGAGGGAGCCAATTTCCCATTCCAGCGACCGCCCCATCCCTGAAACGGAGCGTTGGGCTGGAAATCAAGCCGTTCAAACACCAATGAGCCGCCCCGGCTGTAAATTTGAAGTGAAACCACCCGACGCACCCCTTCGCCTGCAAATATGGTGAAGTAAGCATCTGACGCGCTTCCAGGACTAATTACATTGGGAAAGTAAATCTTTGTTTGTTCCACCTCAACCCTCAATTCATCGCTGGCGGTGCAGCCATGTTGGTCTCCTACTATAATAGAAAATTGCGTGGATTCAGAAATACTTATCGTATGCCTAAGCGTATCTTGTCTGGAAAAAACAGACGCTGGTTGCCACGTTATAGTTTGTAGAAAATCCGTCTCTACACTGGCAAGGGCTCGGATATTAAGTGGCTCACCCGCCATAATACGGGTCGCACTGACCACCAGCTTCACCAACAATTCAACAGGTTCTTTGATCAAGAAAGGCCAACTTTTTGTCCCTCCAGATGCGTCCCGGACATAAAGCAGGTATTCGCCCGCCCAGAGCAGGTCAAATGTTGGGTTGGTGGTGAACGTTTGTCCGTCGAGGGAATAAAAATACGGCTTTTCCCCACCGAACACGGTGTCAATATGGATCATACCATTGCGAAGACCGTAGCACTGTACGGGAGTGACAATGGCACGTATGCTGTCTACTTCGCTAGATCGGGCGAGAAAGCTGCTTAAATAAAAAACAAAGAAAAAACCGAGCGTGGCAAGGCGCATGAGCGGGATTGGTTGGGCGATGAAATCGGTCGAAAGAACAATTATCGTGGTGGTTCGCTGCCCGAAGATAGGAAAGTTTGTAAAAACTCGACCAAAATCCAGACATTTGACGCAAAGCTCCCCGTGAATAATGGCTTGTAAGACAAAGACTTTGCCAATTGATGTTAAGGACTCCTATAAGACTCCCCAAACCTGTGATGTTTTATCAATCTCACAGGTTAACTCGCCTATGCTTGGGCTGCGACGTGTAAACCAGCTCCAAGCTTCGCTTGGGCTATGGCTTTTAAATCTGCTGCTATTCTTTTCTTTATCCGCTTGCTCCCAACCCAATTTCACCGCCAATGACATCGTACCGCCCATGCCCACTGGCTTCGATTATGGCACGAATATGGGCTATTTCCCGCCTAATTACGGCGACAAAGCCCTGGCTGCACTCGCGCAAGAATACGGGGCGACAAGCATCCGACCCGGTCTGTACCACCATTTTCTGGAATCTTGGGGCTACGATATCCGCAAAGAACATTTCCAATATTACGACAGCATCGGTTTGCGCAATGTGGTGGCGATCATTGGTTTCCCATCCGAAGCGGCTAGAGATGCAGCCTATTACTGCCCGAATGAGCAGAGCGCGTTGTTCGACAATTTGTACAAACCAATTTGGGACAATGGCGAAAACGGAACGCCCGTCAATGACGCAAATCCCTACGCGCTTTACGTTTGGAAAATAGCGACGGCCTACAAAGGGCTTATTAAAACCTATGAAGTTTGGAACGAGCCTGATTTGGACACCGGCAATGGCTGGTTGCAAGCTGGCCAACCGGGCAACTGGTGGGAAAATGCCCCACAACCCTGCGAAACGAAGTTGAAATCGCCCCCGTTTTTTTACATCCGTATGCTACGCATCAGTTACGAAGTCATCAAAAGTGTGGATCGTGATGCCCTCGTGGCGGTGGGCGGATTGGGCTGGCCGAGTTACCTGGACGTGATCTGTCGCTACACCGATGAGCCGTTCGAAGGCAAGGAAGACCCCGACAAATACCCCCTCAAAGGCGGTGCATATTTCGATTGTATGAGTTTTCACTGCTACCCACACTTGGACAATTCACTGCGGGCTTGGGACGATGCGCTGGGCGGTTTCCGCAATTTTCGGCATTCAGATGCAGCGGTGGACGGCCTTTGGGCACAAAAAAACAAGTTCAAAACTGTGTTGGACAAATATGGCTACAACAACACTGTCTATCCAGAAAAGCTTTGGATTTGCTCTGAGTTCAACCTCCCACGTCGAACCTTTGGTGACTATATCGGCTCGGAAGCAGCCCAGGTCAATTTTTTGATCAAAACCCTCGTCACAGCGCAGATGAACGATCTGGCGCAAATGCATGTCTATTCCATCGCCGACGAAAAACCAGAGCGTTCGGCAGACAATGAGTTCGCGTACATGGGCTTGTTCAAAAATCTAGATCAGGTTCCAAGCGGCAAAGCCCAGCCGAACGCCATCGCATGGGCCATGAGAACTACAGCCTTACTCCTCAATAACGCCAGATTCGACCCTTCAAGAACAGCGGAATTGAAATTGCCTTCCAACGTTCGTGGCGCAGCGTTCCGCAACAATCAAAGTCAATATACCTACGTACTTTGGGCAGCTACAAGTTATGACCGCGACGAAACCGCCGAGGCCGATTACGCCTTCCCACCAGAATTCACGTTAAAATATCTGGAAGCCAAACCCTGGCATTACAGCCAGTCTGGCGCACATTACCTGATGAATGCCAAGCAGTTGAAGCTCACTGGAAGCCCTGTTTTCCTTACAGAAACGTTCATTACAAACGACTACCCGAAGTCGCCCAAAGTTGTGCCCAACCCAGCATTGGGAGGACGAGCTGTATTTGAGTTTTGGATGTTTGAGGAAGCTCGCGCTACGGTGGAAGTATTTGATGCAAGCGGGCGACTGGTGACCAAACTGTTGGAGGATGAGCAGCTTATTGTTGGCCCGCAGGCGTTGCCGCTTGATTTGAGCCTACAGCCAAATGGAACCTATTACGTTCGATTGGCTACGCCGGAGAGCAATTTGACGGTGGGGGTGGTGAAGTATTAAGATGGCTACAGTTTCTCAATCACGATTGCCGTCGCCCCTCCTCCCCCATTACAAATAGCAGCCAGCCCAAGGGTGCCGTTTTTCTGGTGCAGCACATTATTCAGCGTTGTAACAATACGCGCTCCAGAAGCTCCCAGTGGGTGGCCAAGTGACACCGCACCGCCAAACACATTGGTCTGGTCGTGACGAATGTCCATCACTTGTTCAAATGCCATGGTGACCACAGAAAACGCCTCGTTGACTTCAAAAAAGTCAATATCGTCTTTTGAAACGCCCGCCATTTTCAGGGCTTTTGGGGCAGCAATGGTCGGCGTGGTGGTAAACCATTCCGGCGCTTGCTCAGCATCTGCGAAACCGCGAATTTTGGCAATGGGCGTAAGTCCAAGGCGTTTTACCGCATCTGCACTGGCCAAAATAAGCGCGGCTGCACCGTCATTAATCGTGCTTGCATTGGCGGCTGTAACGGTACCATCTGGCGTGAAAGCCGGACGCAAGCCAGGGATTTTATCGAACATCACCTTTTTAAACTCCTCATCTTCAAGGATCTGAATCGGATCGCCCTTTTTTTGAGGAATGCTGACAGGAATGATTTCTGATTTGAAAAGCCCCGCTTCGGTGGCTGCGGCTGCCCGTTTGTAGGAATCAATCGCAAAAGCATCTTGTGCCTCGCGACTGATGGCATATTTCACCGCCGTCGCATCGGCACATACGCCCATCGCTTTTTGATTGTATACGTCAGTGAGGCCGTCTTTAGAAAGACCGTCTACGATTTCGCCATTGCCAAATTTATACCCCCAGCGGGCATTGGGCAAATAGAATGGAATCTGCGACATGTTTTCCATGCCACCTGCCACTACAATGTCGTTGAGGCCCAACATGATGCTTTGTGCGCCCAAAGTGATACATTTCATGCCAGAAGCGCAGACTTTATTAATGGTAGTACAAGGTACCGAATCGGGGATGCCTGCATAACGTGCCGCCTGACGGGCAGGGGCCTGACCTAGGTTGGCGCTCACGACATTGCCCATCAACACTTCATTCACTTGATCAGCGGCAACACCTGCCTTTTCCAGCGCACCACGGATGGCTGCGGCACCG
>JBBQSW010000172.1:0-7711 GCA_038213575.1 Chitinophagales bacterium
TCCAACAAGGAATGTCCAATGTCCAAATAGGCTTCGCGCTTGGCCTCTGTTCTTAAATTGCATTATGTCAATGTGAGTGTCCAAGCATATCTTCTACTTGGACATTGGACATTCCTTGTTGGACATTGGACATTCCTTGTTGGACATTCCTTGCTGGACATTCCTACTCCGCTCTCGTCGCGCTATTCACCCAGTCAAATTTCTTGAGCGCCAGCAAGGCCTGTTGCAAATGGTCGGTATTGGCCACCACCATAGACACCCGTCCCTCAAAATACCCGCCTTCGCCCGAAATTGAGAAAGAGCGGATATTGATGCCCAGGTCAGCCAAGGTATTGGTCAATTGACTGATCACCCCTGAGCCGATGTCAATGCCGTTGATAATAATTTCGGCAAGAAAATCATTTTTGGAGATATTGCCCCATTCTGCCGGGAGAATACGGTGAGCGTGTTGCGCATAGAGATTATCCGCGTTTGGGCAGGCAGCGCGGTGGATTTTAACGCCACCCTGCACGAGTACAAAGCCAAAAATATCATCACCTGCTACGGGATTGCAACAACCGGCAAAGGAATATTTATATAGGTTGCCAGGTTCGCCATTGAGGTAAACTTCCGGCTTGTTCACGGATTTGACATTCAGCACCGGCGACTTGGGTCTGCCGGGCGGTCTTTCCTCCAAGGTTTTCTTTTCAACCAAGTGGATGCCATCCGCACGGAATTGCTTGCTGATTTTCCGAAGGTCCACCTGCTCTAAAAAGATGGCGCTCAGGAATTCCATCCGGTTTGGGAAGCCATAGAATTTGGCGAGCAAATCGCAGTTTTCTTCCACTGGAACCTTGAATGCATTGAGTTTGCGCTCCAGGATTTCTTTTCCATAAGACGCTTGCTCACGTTTGACATCCTTAAGGGCCGAGCGAATACGGTTTTTGGCCTTAGAGGTGACCACATATTGGAGCCAATCCTCGCTCGGCTTTTGATTTTTGTCTGTAATGATCTCCACCTGGTCGCCGTTTTCAAGACGGTAGGTAAAGGGCACAATGCGGTTGTTCACCCGCACCACGCGGCAGGTGCAACCAATGTCGGTGTGGATACTGAAGGCAAAATCCAAGGCAGTAGCGCCTTCGGGCAAGATTTTCATCGCCCCTTTTGGCGTAAAAACGTGTACTTCTTCCGCAAAAAGATTGCTCTGGAAGTCAGCCAGGAACTCTACGGCATTGCCGGATTCTTCATTTTCGAGCGATTCACGCACCTGGCCCAACCAGTTTTCGTAGTTGTTGGCGCGGGTGGTGGCACCCCCTTCAATTCCTTTGTATTTCCAGTGTGCGGCAAAGCCACGTTCAGCGATATCGTCCATACGTTTGGAGCGAATCTGTACTTCCACATAACGGCCTTCCGGGCCAACCACGGTAGCGTGTAAAGATTCGTAGCCATTGGCCTTGGGTATGGAAATCCAGTCTTTGATCCGTTGAGTAATGGGGGCATAGGTGTCTGTTACAATGGAATAAACTTGCCAACAAGCGCTTTTTTCCTGTTCGGCCTTCACATCCAGCACGATACGCACGGCAAAGAGGTCGTAAATATCCTCAAACGGTACGTGTTTGGTTCTGATTTTGTTGTAAATCGAAAAGATGCTTTTGGGCCGTCCGACGATCTCAAAGGGAATCGCGAGTTCTTTCAAAGAAACCTCCAAGGGGCGCGTGAACTCATTAATGTAGCTTTGGCGGGCGCGCTTGGACTCGGAAAGTTTGGAGGCGATTTCATGGTAAACCTCCTTATGGGTGATTTTAAAACAGATGTCCTGAAATTCGTTTTTAATGGCATAAAGCCCCAATCGGTGGGCAAGCGGGGTGTAAATAAATGAGGTTTCGGCAGCGATTTTGAGTTGTTTGTGCTGCGCCATGCTTTTAATTGTGCGCAGGTTGTGCAGGCGGTCGGCCATTTTTATGAGCACTACACGGACATCAAACAGCATGGCTTTCAACACTTTAGAAAGATTTTCAGCCTGTGGGCTTTCTGAATCGTGAAGTCCGTCGAGTTTGGTCAATCCATCTACTATTCGAGCGATCTTGTCGCCGAACTGGTCGTGTATTTCTTTGAGGCTCACATGGGTATCTTCCACCACATCGTGCAAAAGGGCACAAATAACCGCAGTAGGGCCAAGTCCGATTTCTTCCACGCAGATAAGTGCCACCTCAATGGGGTGGGTGATGTAGGGTTCGCCCGATTTTCGTCGCTGGGTCTGGTGAGCTTGGGCTGCAAGTTCAAAGGCGGCCCGGATATTGTCGTGGTCTTCGGTATTGAGGGTGGTTTTGAGGGCTTTAAGCAGATCGCGATACGAGCGAGAAATGATTATGCGGTCTTCTTCCCCACCCGGAATGGCAGGCGATTCGTGGGCCTCGATCGCATGGTTGTCGGGGTCAGCGGAGGCTGTTTCTTCTGTTATATTTTGTTTGAGTTCTTCTTCTTTCATAATCTGCGTTCACAAAGATAGTGATGCAGGTTGATTTATGAAAAATTCCGTGCGGTAGGGGTATGAAAACGCTAACACTCAATCCGCTTTCTTCCAAACATTATTCTCTAAATCAACATCCGCTAACCGGTGCGTAGGATCAATCTCCACCTTGGCTACTTTCTTCATTCTTTCTGGGATTTCAAATTCATACGTCGGATCCACCCAGCGATGGTCGGGCAGCAGGGTACGTTCAGTCTTGTTTTCGACGGGTTTTTCGCCTCGCATTCCTTCGAGGGGGGCATAAAAAATCTCTTGATCCCCATTGGTGTACGTCACCACGATATCCAGCGGCATGGCCATGCGCCCAATACGCTCAATGATGACTTTGGTGTTTTTGCGGCCTTCACTTTCCACGGATTTTACGGCGTAATCAATTGTGTTGGTGGTATTGACCCAGTCTTCTTTGAACCAATCGAGTTCGAGACCGCTCTCTTTTTCAAAAACTCGGGTCACGTCGTTGGCGTTCGGGTGTTTGAATTTCCATTCGTTGAAATAACGCAACAAACCCTTTTCAAACGCCTGTTTCCCAATGATGTACTCCATCTGGAGAAGATAAACGGCACCTTTCACATAGGCTGCCAAGCCGTATCCATAATTGGTATGAAAATGATCAGCATGGGTGGTAAGTGGCTCTTCCACTCCGCTGGTGGCCAGGGCCTGGTACCCTGACAGTGCGCCCTCATAAGGATTGGCCTCCACCGTTTTTCCGGGGAGCAGGCCTTCGCGGGCGAGTTCGTTCATGACAAGGTCTTCGGCGAAAGAGGTAAAGCCCTCGTCCATCCAGCCGGCAAGACTTTCGTTGGTGCCAAGTACCATTTGATACCAGGAATGGAGTTGTTCGTGTACGGCCACACCAACCAGGGAGTTCAATCCACGGTTGCCCGTGATGAGCGTGGCAAGCGGGTATTCCATACCGCCGTCACCTCCCTGTATAAAGCAGTATTCGCGGTAAGGATATTTCCCAAAATGTTGATTCATAATGGTTCTGGCGCGGTTCATAATGCCAGGGAGTTTGCCCCATTGCTCGTCGTAACCTTTACCTTTTTGCCAGAAAAAGCGCATGATAGAGCCGTCTTCGGCTACCATCGAAGTATGCGTGTAATCGCGGTCGGCAGCCCAGACAAAGTCGTGGACGTTTGGGGTTTTAAAATGCCAGAGCAACTTGTCGCCAGCAGGGCGGTTAAGGACAGCTCCAGGGCTTTCATAGCCGTGCCCCACTTCTTGAGCATTTTGAAGGTATCCGCCCGCTGCAACCACAAAATTTTTGTCTATCGAAATTTTGACGTCGAAGTCTCCCCAAACCCCATAGAATTCACGGGCGATGTAGGGGTTGGCGTGCCAGCCCTGCTCGTCGTATTCGCATAGTTTTGGATACCATTGCGCCATGGAATATTCCACGCCTTCGCGACTATCGCGGCCGCTTCGACGCACCTGGGCAGGCACCTGGGCGTCCCAGTCCAGGTCGAAGGTGGTGGTTGCGCCTGGCAAAATTGGTTCGGCCAAAGCTACCTCCAGAATAGTCTCATTCATGAGAAACTTGACCGCTTTCCCATTATGATTCAGGGAGTTGACTTTAATCCAGCCCTGCTCCTCCGGCTTCAATTTGGAGATTCGATCGCTTACGCGCGGGTCCGGGTCAGCAATGTTTCTGGAGCGGACATCCATCATGCTGCCGGGTTGAAATGCGTTGAAATACAGGTGCCAGAATGTCTTGTATAAAGTGTCTGGACTGTTGTTGGTATAGGCCAGGCGAAGTGTGCCGTGGTACTGATGTTTGGCCACGTTCATATCAGCATTGATTTGATAATCAACGTGTTGTTGCCAACGTTGGGCGTTGGAGTAAAGAGATAGGCAAACTAGAATGAAAAGGAGAAGGATGCGCATGATGTTATTTTTAAAAATAAACTTCACAAGTTTTCAAAAACCTATGAGGTATGGGCGAAATTAGGGTGCAATGATACGTCAATGCAATTTTGAGCAAATTGATTTTTGGAAAAACGGCACGATGGGAGCGGTGTTCGTCCTATCTTCGCCCCGATTTTGAGGTTTCTCAATCCCTAAATCACCTATATCCCCAAATCCCCATACCTACCTATCCACGACATCATGAAATATCGTCTCGCACTTGCGCTCATCGCCCTTGCAGCCCTCACGCGTTTGCTTCCTCACCCTCCTAATTTCACGCCTTTAGGGGCCATTGCCCTTTTTGGAGCTGCGTATTTTAACCGCCAATGGTTGATGCTGGCTGTTCCTTTCGCAGCCCTGTTCCTCACGGATCTGTTTATCAACAACGTGATTTATCGCGAATTGTACGGCAATCAGTTTACCCTCATCACTTCTTGGTGGATTTATGCTGCGTTTGCATTGGCAATGCTAGTTGGCATGGGCTGGTTCAGCAAAAAAGTGAGTGGGATACGGGTACTTGGGGCCAGCTTTTCCGCTTCGGCTATTTTTTTCCTCGTCACCAATTTTAGTGTTTGGGCGGAAAGTTCGATGTATCCCAAGACAGTAGCTGGCCTCGCGGCTTGCTATACCGCCGGGATTCCGTTTTTAGGCAATACCGTAATGGGAGACCTGTTCTTTTCAGCGGCGATGTTCGGGGTGTACGAATGGGCGAAAAGGAGAGACACTCGTACGGAAGTGACACTTTTTTAAAAAGTGTCACTTCTGGGTTGCGACCATCTTGTCCAAAGGCAGTTCAAGTCCCGGAAGCAGCGCTTCGCCAGAAAGCTTTTTGCCAGAAAAACCTTTCCACCCACAGGTTGTTTAGTGCACAAAAACAAGCGTTTTTTCATGAAACAAGGCCCTACTGGCATACTACTGATCAACCTTGGAACCCCGGATGAGCCTTCGCGCTCGGCGGTTTATCGCTACCTCAAGCAGTTCCTGCTTGACCCAAGAGTTATAGATATCAACCCAATAGCACGCAACCTGCTGGTGCGTGGCATCATTGTGCCATTTCGTTCCGGGCAGTCGGCTAAATTGTACAAGGAACTTTGGACGGAGCAGGGTTCGCCACTTAAGTTTCACGGTGAAAGTCTCAGCGCGCAAGTCCAAAAACTGCTTGGAAATGAATACGTTGTAGAATTGGCCATGCGTTATCAAAGCCCTTCTATCGAGTCGGCCATCCAAAAACTGATGCAAGCCAAGGTCAGTAAAATCAAGGTGTTCCCGCTCTTTCCGCAGTACGCAAGTGCGAGCACAGGGTCAGCGCACGAGGAGGTGATGCGGGTATTGACGGGCCAGCAAATCATTCCCGAAGTGGAATTTGTGAATTCCTACCCGACTTGGCAGCCAATGATAGACCTTTTTGTGTCCAATGCCCGTCGGTACGATCTATCCCAATACGACCACTTTCTCTTCAGTTACCACGGACTTCCACAGCGTCAATTGCGCAAAGCCGACGCTTTCAACCACTGTCTCCAAAGTGCCGACTGCTGTAAAACCCTCACGCCCGTTAACCAGTTCTGTTATTCGGCACAATGCCATGCCACTACACAAGCCATTGTGAATCAATTGAGTTTAAAGCCTGAGCAATACACGATTTGTTTTCAAAGCCGTCTGGGTCGCGATCCATGGGTGCAACCGTATACCTCAAAAGTCTTGGAAGAACTGGCCAAGAATGGAGCAAAACGGCTGCTTGTTTTTTGCCCCGCCTTTACCGCCGATTGCCTTGAAACAACCGTGGAGGTAAGTATAGAATACCATGATGAATTTCTGAAAATGGGCGGAGAGCGTTTGGATTTGGTAGAAAGCCTCAATGATTCTCCTGCTTGGGCAGAATCTATTGCCAGGCGCTTAAGCTGGGTAGCACAGGGATGACACAGATCCTTTTGTTCGAGGAAATCCGTGTCTAATCTGTGTCATCCGTGTTCCACCCTTCTCACTCCGTCCAATATTTCTGCATCAGCGCCTCTACTTTTTTCGTTCGCTTTCCACCCTCTGCCGTCACTAAATCCGCCATTTCCTTGACAGACCTTCCGAGTTCAGTGCCAGCATATTTTTGTTGAACATATCCCCAGACTTTTTTGAAATCTTCGGAAACGGATTCAGTTTCTCCTGCAAAAACGGGCGTATTGTCAGCCCCACAAATAAGGATGAAAAGTAGGCTGCGCTGTGAGTTCACAGTTTCTTCATTGCGCACGAAATAAGGGTTGGCTTGATTGAATTTTTCCCACCACGATGCGCGGTCTGCCACTTGTTCAAGGGGTATAATAATGCCACCATCGTCCCAAATTCTATCTTTTTGTTCCAAAATAGATTGTTCCAAGTAGTTTTTCATGGGCGGGGTCACTTTGGTGGCAAAGGCTGCGCCAAGTTTTGCAAAATCTACAATCGGGAAAACCATGCCTTCGCCCTCCTCCAAACGGAAGCCGTTTTCTGCCAAGGAATTGGTTATGGGATATTTTTTCATATCAAAAGTTTCCTTTCCAATCGCTTCATAATCGCCATCTTCCCATTTTATTTTTTCAGTTTGCACATAGAAATCTCCTTCTGTTTCCATTCGAAAAAGGAAATGCTCGAGCAGTATAAAGACCGCATCAGCCAAGGTGCCCTGTGCCCCGGATAGGTTTTGAGAAACATAGTCCCAGGCCTTTTTACCACTGTCTAACTTTTTGACACTCAAGGTCTTGAGGAAGGTAGAGAACTGTACCAATTTACCCAAGTCAGGACTTGTGGCACGAGGCCCTGCGTATACAGGCACTAAAGCTGCGCTATACGCCCATCCGTTGTGCTGCTCTGGAGTGGTGCTGGTGACTTTGAAATAAGGCTCGTTGAACGGGATATTACGGAGTGTCACTTCTTCTTTGTTGGCTGAAACTTCCCCAGTGCCTGCTACAAAATCACCTTCCGCAAATTGGGTGATGACCTTGCCGTTTTTGTTCGACTGGTCGCGGAGGTTAAGTTTATCAACGGTTACGGCGTACAGATAAACCTCCGGTTTGGGGGAGGGTGGGGGAGTGGGCAGGCTGGTTTCCTGAACGGATGAATTGTTGGCTTGCTTGGAATCGTTTTTACAAGCAAGCAGCAATACAAAAGCGAGAAACGCAAAGAGTGAGAAAATTTTGTACTGTTTCATTTATTGAAATTGAATGATTTAGAATGAAAAGACCTCGTAAGTTTTGAAAACTTACGAGGTCTGATGGGGTAAATCGAGTTGACTTTGGGTTTTAAATCAAACCATAAACACTTCCCGGCGCC
>JBBQSW010000173.1:0-7673 GCA_038213575.1 Chitinophagales bacterium
GCCAGCATCCGCTACCCACGCCTGTTCGACTTTGAAAACGCCAAAATTGCTTCCTTTGAACTGGAGGCTTCTGCGAACGAAAAATACCTTGAAATCAAATCTTTTGATCTCAGTAACGGCAACGCCATTCTCTGGGATTTGACCAACAAAACAAGATTGTTGACTGCCAGTGAAACCGGTTTGGCAAAAGCTAAAATCGCGGCCAGCACAAGCTTGCAGGAGTTTGTTTTGGTCAGTCCGGCTGCAGTCAAAAACGTCGCGACTTTGCAGTCTGTACAGTTTCAAAATCCCGCAGGCGACCCTGCAGATTATCTCATTATTTCCAACAAAGCACTCTATTCCGACCCCACTGCGGGCGGTGCCGACCGTGTGTCGGAATATGCCAACTACAGGCGCAGCCCAGCGGGCGGAAACCATGCCGTGAAGGTGATGGATGTGAACGATCTCTACGAGCAATTCGCTTATGGGGTACGCTTTCACCCCATTGCGGTTCGCAACTTTTTGCACTGGGCAAAACGTGCCTGGCCGCAAGCGGAACACGCTTTCATTATCGGCAAAGCATTGGATTTCAACCAGTTTCGCAGCACGACCCAGCAGAATCTAATGGTGGATTCGCTCTTTTTTGTACCCACCTTCAGTTCTCCGGGCGCAGATTTGCCTTTCGTGATGCGCGGCAACCACCTCTCCGACCCGATTATGGCCATTGGCCGCTTGGCGGTGACCAAGCCCTCGGAGATACGCGATTACCTCGACAAGGTCATTTTGCAGGAACAGCAACTTTCATTGGCCAGCCAGACTATAGGCGACAAGGCCTGGATGAAACGTGTCATTCACAACAGCGGCGGTTTTTCTGGTGAAATCGGCGTGATTCGGAATTACACCACGAGTATGGCCAATACCTTGAGCAACAACCGTTTTGGTGCAGCGGTGCACCCATTTTATAAAACTTCGGACGACCCTATTCAGATTTCGGCTTATGAGCAGCTGCTGGATCTGTTGAATACCGGCGTGTCCATTTGGAGCATTTTCGGCCACTCTTCAGCTTTCGCCGTTGATTTCGACATTGGCCAACCGGGGGCGTACAGCAACTATGGCCGCTACCCCCTGATGCTTATTTTGGGCTGCTTTTCGGGGCAATGTTCCCTCACCCAACCCGGTATTGGCGAACGTTTTGTACTGGCCGCCGACCGCGGGGTCATTGCCTATATCGCGTCCGTCAATTACAGTTACATTGATGCGCTGCACAGCTATGGACGTCAATATTATGAACGGCTGGGTGGTTCAGATTACGGAAAAAGTATTGGGCTAGCCTTGGCGCACACGGTAACCGATTTGAAAGCCACACAATACCCTGGCCTCATCGCTGTGTTGCATCAAAACCTCTTGCAGGGCGACCCTGCTGTTCGGGTGCATGCGCACGATGGACCGGATTATTTAGTGGACAACCAAACGGTTCAGTTTGATCCGAATCCCATCGGCTTGGAAAAAACCACTGCAAAACTGACGTTTGATGCAGTGAACATTGGCGAAAACATCGGCGGGCAAATTGTCCTGAAAGTGGAACAACGCCTGCCCGACAACACGGTATTGAGCCGAGTGATGGACACGATAACGGCACCGCCCAACCGTTCCAAAATTGAATACGACTTGCCTTTGGCGGGCAGCAAAATTGGCTTCAACCGGTTTTTCATCCGCCTCGACCCCGACAATCTGGTGGCTGAAAACCCTTCCGCAGCAGAGATGAACAACGAACTCACCGACGCTTCAGGGGAGCGTGGCATGGATGTTTATTTTTATGCAGACGACGTTTCACCCGTATTGCCAGCACCTTACGGAATCGTGTCGAAACCAGCACTGACACTTTACGCTTCTACCCTCAACAGCGCCGCATTGCCACTGCGCTACCTCTTTGAAATGGACACCGTGGAAAGCTTTGACAGCCCCTTCAAAAAGTCAACAGAAAGGATCGAACGCGGCGGATTATTGAGTTGGAAACCTTCTGTTACGCTGAAAGACAGCATAGTATACCATTGGCGGGTAGCCCGCGACAGCCTCGTAAATGGTCAACCGCTTTGGCGCAGCCGTTCCTTTGTTTATTTGCCCAATAGCAGTCCCGGCTGGAATCAATCCCAGTTTGGGCAATACCGCGATGACGTGTTTAGCAACCTGCAAGCCAATGACACAACGCGTCAAATCGAGTTCCGGGACAACGCCTCATTTATCACCGTACAAGTGGGATATCGCGGCGTAAACCGTTACCCCGGACTTCAAAACAGTTTGTATGAAAACTTTTTGGGAGACTACGGCTTTGGACAGGTGGGTATTTCAAGGGGGGTGGTATTCATTGTGGCTGACCCGAACACCGGGCGCCTGTGGCACAATCCAATCGGTGGCCAATACAACCACAACCCCGCAAAAGACTATGTATTTTTTTGGTTTGACACCCGTGATTCCCTTCAACGGCAAAAGATGATGCAGTTTGTGGAAACTGGCATCCCGAACGGTTACTACGTGGGGTTATTGGCTTTCAACACCCCCACGGACGCGCTGGGTTACGCGCCACATTTGTGGGCAAACGATTCCATTTCACAAGGAAAAAATCTGTTCCAAGTATTGGAAAGCCAGGGTGCAAAAACGATTCGGCAAACGGCGAATTTTACCACTGCGCCGCCCGCTTATGGCTTAGTGTTTCGAAAGAACGATCCAAATTACCCTGCCCTCGACTCCGTCATGAACAACCCGGATTTGGTGGTGGATGTCCGCGCCAATTTTTCTGCGAAATGGTCGGTAGGACAAATGGAAACCCCCGTAATTGGCCCTGTGAAAGCCTGGAAATCAGTGCATTGGCAGCACGGTGCATTCGACCATAGTTCCGACGAGGCCGTACTCAGTGTCTTGGCAGTTCGCGAAGGGCAAGCCGATACGCTGTTGTTCCGGCTGGAGAATACTTTCGATACTTCGTTGCAATCTCTTTCAGCAACGCAGTTCCCCCATTTGAAACTGCGCTACGAATTGAGCGATACACTGTCCCGAACCGCTACACCGTTAGCGTATGCCAGGGTTCTTTTTGACGCAGTACCCGAAGGTGCCTTGCATCCCGCAGCGCATTTTGTATTCCAGCGCGACACCTTGCAGCAGGGCGAGACCCTCCGTGCATCTGTTGCTTTTGCCAACATTTCAGCGGTAGCGTTTGACAGCCTATTGTTCAGGTTTAAGATTGAAAATCAGGCAGGTACTGGGGGAGAATTTCTACAAAAATTAAAACCCCTTGCCATAGGCGATTCGCTTCACGCCAACTTCTCCACCCCTACCCTACCCCTTCAAGGGCCGCAGCGTCTGCTCATTGAAGCCAACCCAAGCCAACATCAGCCGGAGCTTTACCACTTCAACAATGTACTACTGCGCGACTTTTATGTGGGTCGCGACAACCGCAACCCGCTCCTGGACGTGACCTTTGATGGCCAACATATACTGGACGGAGACCTTATTTCGCCGAAACCCGTGGTAGTCATTACGCTCAAGGACGAAAACCGTTATTTGGCCCTGTCAGACTCCGGCACTTTCACACTGATACTGGTTATGCCCGATGGATCGCAGCAGACGCTCGCGCCCAACGACCCTGCTCTGGTCTTTTTCCCAGCGGATGCTTCCAATTTGCCCAAGAAAAACCTCGCCCGGCTGGAATGGCGGCCCATGTTCCTACAAGATGGCGAGTATCGTTTGCTGGTGAATGGCCGCGATGCTTCGGGCAACGAAAGTGCTTCACTGGACTGGTCGGTGACCTTCAAGATCATTACTAAATCTTCACTCTCCAACGTTTTAAACTATCCAAATCCCTTCTCAACCTCGACCTGTTTTGTGTACACCCTCACTGGAAGCGAGCCGCCCGCCCGTTTCAAAATCCAGATAATGACCGTGAGCGGGCGCGTGGTGCGGGAGATCACCGAACAGGAATTTGGCCCCTTAAAACCGGGCACCCACCGAAGCGATTTTTATTGGAATGGCCGCGACGAATACGGCGACCAACTCGCTAACGGAGTCTACCTCTATCGAATCGTGGCCAAAAAATTGGACGGCGCTGATTTCGATCTATTGGAGAACGATGCGGCGGATGGTTTCTTTAAGCATGGATTTGGGAAGATGGTGTTGATGCGGTGAGGTTGAGATATTTGGATCCAGCCATTCAACAATTCCGGCAATCCTTTTAACACAAATGCAAGTTAATTACGGTCGCATTTCCCCCATCAAAAAAGCCCTTCCTGCATCAGCAAGAAGGGCTTTTTGATTAGAGTGCATTGGCCACATTTCACAGCTTGGCCACATTTTTTCCCGCCGGAGCCTTTCTGCCGTCACCAACGGCTAAGGCGATAAAAGCGTAGGAAAGAATCAAATTAGCGCAGCACACTCATTTTCAGCACATTCCGTGCATTTCTGCTTTCAAGGCTTACGAAGTAGAATCCGTTGGCTAGGCCCTCCGTGCGAAGTTCGTAGTTGGATTCGCCTTGTGGAAAGGCCACGTCCGGTTGGATCAAAACGGTGCGACCTGCTGCATCCGTGATGCGTACATTTGCCTCAAAGGCCTGTTCCGCGCTGATGCTAAGGTTTGCGACATCCGCAGTGACAGGGTTGGGCGAGAGTTGCCAAGCCGAAAGCCCTTCGATCTCAATGGTTGCCGAGATGGTAGATGTTTTGAAATTCCGGGTCTGGGCCGCTGCACAACCTACGAGATAATTGAAAGGTTTTACACGCCAGAAATATGTTTTGTTTGGCGAAAGCGTGGTCAACAGTTTGCTGGTGCCCGTCTCGAAATACGTTTGAGCATTTATGGTACCAAAAGTGGAAATGATGTCCACTTCGACTAGATAATGCGTGGCGCCTGGCACCGCTTGCCATTCAATCAGTACCGTATTGTAGAATTCTGTGATGCTGCCAGAGGCTGGAGACACGAGCAAGTTAGGAGGCGTAGTAATGTCGGTAGCAGCTGGGGTAAATGTGTTGTCCAGATAGTTCCGAGCGGAAGTGTTCAGGTCAGCGTTCATGATGTCCATCTGATCCTGCGTGAAAACATAAGGGTTGCATGCTTCGAAATAGCCCATGAAATTGTTTTCCATAGGATTTACCAAGGTGCCGAGCGGGTCTTTTGCACCACCCGTGTAATTACCACAGCTGCCTGAAATAAGTCCAAAATTATAGTCGGGTGGCGTGTCGCAGATTTCGTCCGCAGCAGTGGCACAGTTCGTTGCATTTTGGCGTTCAGTGGTAACTCCACCGCCATTGGGCGCGAGCACTGGGGCAGTAGGCCAACCTGCATCACCCGGGTTGAAAGGGTTGGTTTCGTAGCCAAAAAAGGTGTGTGGGAGGGTGAAAAAGTGGCCCACTTCATGGGGCAATGTGTTGTTTCCATCCGTGCCGTTGATTCTTACCTTTTGGCTCACAATCCAGTCGCGTGCCGGACTGTAATACGCCAGGGTTACGGTACCCGGTATTTGAACATTCCCAGATACGGGGGTTTGCACGACAAACACGTTCACCGCATTCTGGTGACGGCGCAGGTTCATGATCAGCGAGTTCGTCTGAATGTTGTACACTTCGTTATTGTTAATGGACTTATCGAAAAGGCCATGCGTGGGGTGTTCGCTGAGATAAAACTGGATGCCAACCGACAAGTAGTCTTCGTTGAGCTTGCACAATTGCTCCAACACTAATTTTTCCTTGTGTTTTCCCATGCCGTTCGCATCGCCTACAAGGTGAAAGTGAATCGGTACATATTTGATTTCACTCCGATCTTGAGCAGCGGAGCGGAGCGCTTCCATCACGATTTTGTTTTCGCGGAGGCGAGGCAAAAATTCAGATTGGTCCTGCGCATTCCCGCAGATATGTTGCTGCAATTGTTGGCCAAATGCAGAAAAGGAAGCCATAAAGGCAAAAAAGAGAACAAAAAACCCTTTTTTCATGATAAAAATTTATTTTAATAATTAAAAACAGATGGGGTGTGAAGTGGTGTAAACAGATCCCGGGGGTAAAATTACTCAAAGCTCTTGGAAGGAGCTGTCCGTAAGTGACAATTCGTCAGGTTTTTACAACCTTTGCCCTTGGTGAGCAATCTACTTGCCATTGGTTTGTCCGCTGAGGCTGCTGCTATTTTGGTCGAATAAATCGGGTAGCGCAAGTATTTTGCTCATTAACTTTGCAATAATTCTGAAACCAAGTCTAAGTAATCTTTGTTTCAGGATATAATTTTGCAAAACCTTTATTTTCTTTAATCGCTTAAAAATGTCGAGCGCCGTGCTTGCTCAAATGCTGAAGCCCATGATAACAGACAATCTTTTTTCTAAATACGGCCTTTTAACAACAATGTTTTGTTTGCTTGTGTTCATCGCCCAAGCACAAGATACGAGTGGGGTACACGCTCGCCCCAAAAGTATTTTTGAGGTATTAACTCAGAAAGAGGCCCTGAAAATGACCTTGGAAGTTGACCTTACGACCGTCATCGAGCAGAAAAAAACCAATCAATACTTCCCCGCTACCCTCCGTACGGACGATGGCAAGGTTTACAGGGTAGAAGTAAAGCCACGCGGCAAATTTCGTCGAAAAGTATCGGTGTTTCCACCTTTGAAATTGAAATTCAAAAAGAAAGATTTGGTAGCAGATGGGCTGGACACCATGAACGAAATCAAGCTTGTGCTTCCTTGTTACGAAAGTGAAATGGGCGACAAACTCATTGTTCGAGAATACATTGCGTATCGAATGTTCGAACACTTGACCAATGCAAGCATGCGTGCCCGCCTCATTCGGCTCACCATCCGAGACACCCATGTGGAGAAATCCAAAAGGCCGATGTATGCCATATTATTAGAAGACGAAGAAGAACTCGTAAGCCGCTTAAATGGTGAATTGCACGAGGAATACGGTATCCTTACTGATAGCCTGCAAACATCCCAAGCTGCACTCACCGTCATGTTCCAATATATGATCGGCAACACCGATTGGGAAATCCCGATGCTGCGCAATGTTCGGCTTGTACGCGCACCCGAGTCTGGAAAAATATTGGTCGTGCCTTATGATTTCGATTTTTCGGGCCTTGTCAGTGCACCCTATTCCAGCCCAAGTTCAGATACTGGCCTCAAAACCGTCCGCGACCGATTTCTGATGAGCAATGGCCTGAACCCCGAGGCGCTTAAACAAGCACTCAACACCTTGAAATCTTCCAAGACCGCTTTTTATTCGCTCTGCAAATCAAAATACCTGGATGGTGAATCTTCCGAGGATATGATCAAATTCTTACGCCGTTTCTTTGAAAAAGTTGAGGTCAAAAACGAAATCTTGAAACTTATAAGTATGGATTCCGAATGAGGTAGCGCCTTGCGATCCATTTTGATTTCCTGAGGAACGGGTGAAGGCGAAACTGGATAAATATAATAAAGTGATTGAAAATTTGAGAAGAGAATTCTACCTTTGCACCCGCGAAAAAATCGCCCCCCGGAGGAGTGCCAGAGTGGTTTAATGGAGCGGTCTTGAAAACCGTCGTACTGAAAGGTACCGGGAGTTCGAATCTCTCCTCCTCCGCTTCACCCGCCATAGCCCTTTAGGGCGAAGGCGGGTTCTTTTTTTACATCACGGCCCTCCTTCGTCAAGACATTATGAACCTAGCCTTAGACATTGGCAATACACGC
>JBBQSW010000174.1:0-7672 GCA_038213575.1 Chitinophagales bacterium
GGGAGTGGCGTGTAGCTAAGTTTATACCTGTCCACCACGGCGCCCAGGGTGTAAATGCCTTCCATGGTGTCGCCTGCTTTTTTCCCGATAACGCTGTAAATGGAATCGTCAAAACTGAACGGCAAATCGTGTTCCTGCCAAATAGTACCCGCTGCCTGCGCAAAGTCCAGGAAATAGCGCCGGAATGGATTCGCAGTTGCAGGCGCATTAATATCAACCACCATAAAATCGGAATGCGCGGATTCTAATATGTACAGATCCTTTATTTCAAAATGGCTGAAATCTGCTTTTAAATCATCAAATTTTTGATATTTCCAAGGCAAGGCTGTGTTCCAGCTGGCATCTGTATTGGGAATATTCCATGCCGTATAAATAGTATCGCCTTCCGTGCTTGCTAAATCTCCTTTGCTGCTTCCAAGCATCAGCGCAATATTGATCGCTCCGGTGTTTGCATTTTGAGCAACCTTGAACATTTTGGGCTGATGCAAGGCTTTGTTGGCAACGGTTTGAAGAATGCTGTCGCTTAAATTTATTTTGTTCCAACCCGTAGCGTGCCCGGGGGTTTCAATCGTTACGGAAAAAACATTGTCCGTGCCAATCGAAAAAAACAGCGCATGTCCCTCCGCCGTTTGCAGGGCTTGAAACGCCAGCTGTTCGCCCATGACCTGCGCATGCTTGAAATTTTGCATCAGGTCAGTGTTCACGGTTATCAGGGGCGTTTCTGAAGCAGTCAGTATTCCATTGGGCAGTTGGTTGATTATTTTCGGGCTACGCACCGTTCCAATGTTGAGCGGTATCCGGCCAGCTTCGTTTGGGTCATCCACGGTTCCTTGCTGATAGCTATCCAGGATTTGGACTGCTGTGCGGGCTACGTTCCAAAATTTCATCTGGTTTAGTTGGCCTTGAAAAACATCATCGCTGCTTTGCATGTTTTTCGAACCGATCAGGAAGGGCTGGTTGGCAATTTGACCTACACTCCTGCTGTTACCTGAATATTTCAGCACCCCGTCAAGGTAAACAGCATCCTTGCCTGTATTGGACCACTCATCTGCGCCCGGTGTCACCTCGGTCACAATCGCTATGTGATGCCATTGGCCGTCAGCAACATTGATCTGGGTTGACATATCATTGACGACCAGACTTTCAGGATTTTTGATGATCCAGGTGTCTCGGCCATCATTTGGATGATCTGAATTTGAAACATCGCCGTAGCTCAAAAGTGTTTTGCCCACGGAATCTATTCCACAGCGAATCCAGGTTTCAAAAGTCCGGCTTAATATCGGGAAATTGCTAAAGTAACTGGGTGCCAAAAAACTTTGTGTATCATTGATCATGATATTGTTTCTGGCATTTATTTTATTAGGCGAATCGTCCACAAAAGCCTCTTCATAGAAATCATAATGATCTGTATCCAAAGGCAGGGACAAACAAAGCGCATCCTCCCTGATTGGAGTAGACGTTGCTACATCCCGAACCAATTCAGCAGCCGTCAATACAGCCTTCCATAGGTTAAAACCTGTCAGAATCCCGTTAAATAAATCGCTCTCCTGAATCGCATTATTTTGGTGACCACTATCCCTTGGAGGGGCGGTGGCAATGTACAGGGGGCCAGAGAGATGCATGGGTTTATGTTCCATCATACTGATGAGCGTGAAAGCCTGATAGCTCATATTCCCATCCACAAAAATACCTAAGGTGACTTCACCTGTATCCAGTTTTTCTTTGAACGTAACCGCAATATAATGCACCTTATTGTCGAGCAATGAGGCGCCGTTTTTCAGTTTTACATAGAAATCGCCTACATCCACATTACCCAGGCTAACCCGGACGCCCCCGTCAATTGAAATGGCAAGGGTCGTATCCGAATAGGTATTGAAATTGGGATAGCCATAAAATACTGCGGTGCCCCCAGCCCCTTGAAAGCGAAAGGAAATGGTAAAATTATTGGTAGGCAGCTTGGGCGAAATGATTGACAAGTACCGCGCGCCGCCAAATTGCATCGCAGATTCATTAAAACCGGGTGTGGAAGGATTTGACATAAATAAGGTGTTAGGTTTAGCTGAAAAATAGTGTTGTCTGATGAAAAAATGGTTGACCTAAAATGACTAAGTTGTTGGTGCCGCGTTCCTACGTTTTATCTTTGATTGATCGTGGGTAACTTTGCGTTCCACAAATGTCCACAGGAATGAAGTATTAATTCTAACAAAAGATCAACAACCTGAACGATCTTGCTTTTCCACCAATATGAAGTACCCAATACTAAGCGTTTTACTCCTCCTCTGTGCTGCCCCCTCACAGGCCCAAATCCACCTAGGCCCGAACCAGCCTTACCCCAATATCCAAGCCGCCGCCAGCGCGATCCAGCCCGGCGATACGGTTTATCTCCATGCTGGTTCGTATGCTGGTTATCAGGCCGTTACCAATTTAAAGGGTACAGCTACGGATTGGATAACCATTACCCGATACCAGAACGACGCAATAGATATTTCCGGGGGCTGGCAGTTCATCCGTTGCGAGTACCTACAATTTCAGAACCTGAATTTCAAAGGAAATACGACCAACCCCGGTCGCCTGTTCAGCATAGACAATGGCGGGAGTTGTGCTACCCAATCAAAGTACATACTGGTTGACGGCTGTTCTTTTTCCAACACGACCGATGCTGCTGCTACCGTCGCGTTTAAATTCGCTGGGGTGGATTACTTTGAAGTAACCAACAACATTTTCAAGGACATCCCCGCTTGCGAAGCCATGGATTACAATACCTGCCATGAGGGATTGATCCGTGGCAACCGTTTTGAAAATTGTCTCAGCGGCGGGCACATCAAAGGGGGCGCTTCCAATATCACGATGGATCGCAACCTTTTTATCAATGCATCGCAGTCACCCTGGGTAGCGTACGAACTGGGCGGAGATACGGGAGCGCCCTTCTATTGTCCTGAAGATAATTTTGAAGTGAAAAACCTCCATTTTTATTCCAATATCATCATCGGTGGTTATCGCGGCTTGGCACTGTCTTCTGCGAAAGATTGTAAGGTGGTTAACAACACCTTTTACAATTGCGGACAGGCCACCATGCGGTTCCTGACAACCAGCAACTTCTACCCTACTCTATCTGGCAATCAAGTGGAGAACAATCTCTTTGCCTTTGGCACCTCGGCCTATTTCAACGGCGGGACACAACCCGCCGGGGCAGCCAGTTTTAGTCACAATATTTATTACAGCATTCAAAATGACCCATTCAATGGCCCTTATTGGGACTCGCCTGCCTTGGATGCCATCAAAGACCTCAATCCGCTGAATTATGGCGCCAACACGCCCATGTTTGTGAATGGCCCAGGCAATGACTTTAATCTGCTGGCCGGAAGTCCCGCCGCTGGCAACGGGAAGGCACAAACGGAACCGGCTACCGACTTTTATGGCAAACCATTTTCTGCAAGCGCACGATCCATCGGAGCGATTGAAGTAGACATTAATACTGCGATTAAGGAAACAACTGGATCAGATGCCCCGCTGTTCGTTTATCCCAATCCGGCAACCGATCACCTAAAAGTGAATGTACGCGGAGCGGTAGAGATATGGAACACGATAGGCGTCAAAGTGCTCGAATCCGGCAATGAGCAACAGATTTTTATTGGTAATTTGTCGCCGGGGCTTTATTTTTTAAGAGCGGGTAATCGCAGTGTTGCTTTTTTTAAGGAATAAATTGGCCTCTGTAATTACTCCATATCATCCTCCAAAATCTCCAATTCCGCATCCTTTTCCCAGATCTCCATTTCACAGGGCTTGCAGTTGAACTTTAGTTTGTATTCCACTTCGCCGTGTTTCAGGGTGAGGGGTTCGGCGAGTTTGGTACCCATGGTATCGCGCTGGTATCGCGGACATTTGCCCAATTCATATTTCACGCAATACTTGGTCACCATCACCCGCGATTTGCCGGGATCCCACTGCAATTCAAAGGCTTTTTCAATGTCGGTAACGCCGTGGCGCTTGTAAAATGCCCGGGCCAGTTTATTAGACACATTGTAGGTAAAATCAAGCGTTTTCGCCGGGTAAGGGTGCTCGGTTTTGACGATCTGATGTTCTTCCCGTTGATAATCCCGAATGCGGATATCCGCCAATTGTTCCAATGCCGCTCTTCGAATCTCGTTTATTTTTGAAATGGGCAAAAACCAGTTTTGAGAAAAATCCAGTTCCAATTCATCCACGATGAAGGGCGTATTTCCGGTTTTGGCGAGGTTTTTTTTGATGTTTTCGATCAGCCCCTCGGCGTTTTTCGCGGGTTCTTTGGGCGTTTCGAGGGTGGCGAAACTTGTATGCCCGTCTTCGTCCACCACCTGAAGGCAAAACCCGGTTTCGGTTTCGATGAAGTGCATTTTGACGCCGATTTTCCGCACGGCGCTGTTTTCATTTTCCAACATCCGATTGAACTCGGCATCGAAGTTGCGGTAAATTTCCGTGCCTACCGACAAGTGTTTGAGTTCATTGGGCACCACAAGGTCGTTGACGATGATATTGACCTGCAAACCGTCGGCTTCACCTTGTTTGTTGATAAAAAACAAGCCATCGCCGTTGTTGAGCTGCTCGTAGTTTTCGATCTGGTAGCCATTGGCTTTTACTTCCAGCAATTTGCCGATGTATTGCCCTTTGGATTTGGGACTCTCCCAGGAACCGATTTTTGCGTGGCGTTGATTGACAAAATAATCGGTGTAGCCCCGGTTGAAGCTGCGATCCATTTCAGGTTCAAATTGGTAAAAGGTTCGGCCTGAGGAAGCCTTTTCAAATTGATCGGCATGGGCTTCCAGAAAGGCATCCAATTTTTTACGCAGGTAAGCAGTGTTGTTTTTGACGTAAACAATGTCTTTCAGTCGGCCTTCAATTTTAAAAGAGGAAATACCTGCTTTTATCAGGTTGGGCAGTTCGTCGCTCAGATCCAGGTCCTTGATCGAAAGGAGATGGCTGTTTTCGATCAGGGTGTTGCCCTTGCCGTCAATCAACTGGTAGGGCAGGCGACAATTCTGGGCGCAGGAGCCGCGGTTGGCCGAACGTTCGCCGTTGGCAACGCTCATGTAACAATTGCCGCTGAAGGAAACACACAGGGCGCCGGAGACAAAAAATTCCAGGTCTACGTTACTGGCTTCATGAATGACCCGAATCTGGTCCAGATTCAGTTCCCGGGCCAGTACCACGCGCTGAATGCCGGCATCGGCAAGGAATTTCACATGGCCTGCATCGCGGTTATTGGCCTGTGTACTGGCATGGAGAGTTATGGGCGGGAGATCCATTTCGAGGATACCCATGTCCTGAATGATGAGGGCATCCACGCCAATGTTGTACAGATCCCAGATGAGCTGCCGGCAGCTTTCCAGTTCGTTTTCGTACAAAATGGTATTGACGGTCACCAACACCTTTGCTTTGAACAAGTGGGCATATTTAACCATCTCGGCAATGTCTTCCATCGAGTTGGTGGCATTGGTTCGGGCGCCAAACATATCCGCGCCGATATACACTGCATCAGCGCCGGCATTGACAGCGGCCATGCCTTGGTACAGGTTTTTGGCCGGAGCCAGTATCTCTATTTTTTTTCTCATTCGATGCGATGCGTTTCTTTCTTCAAGTCAATCGGACAAGGCGCAAAATTATGGATTTTATCTGCTAGATTGGTTTTGTTCTGACGCGCTAATCCAGCGCCTGTCAAAAATCCCACACCACCACCCGCCAGTCCTCCCCAGCCACCTGATCCGAAAAAGTATGCAGTGTCTCAAAGCCCACGCGTTCATGTGCCCGGATGGAGCGAATGTTCCGCTCGGCAATCTCGGTGATGACAAAAGCAAAGTCAGTCCGACAGACCTCCTTCATTTTCAGGTACATCCCGTCAAAAACACCCATGCCCCGGTAACCCTCGGCCACGCAGATTTGGCCCATGGCAAACCAGCTAGGATTGTCATGTAACGGGACGCCGTGCCAAGAAAGCGTATCGAGCAAATCGAACATCGGTTGCAGGATCGGAATGTCTACCGCAAAAGAGCGCGGCATAACCAGCGCATAACCCACCACGCGCTCGCCATCCTTGGCGATAATACTCGGCGAGACCTCGTTCATGCGTTGCAACACGAGTGGATTATGCTTTACCGTGACAAATCCCTGTTCTTGCGCCACGGCGGGCGAGACGTTAGAAACATGGTTTATTGCTTGTAAATCAAGAATTTGTGTTACTTCCTCAGAAGTAGCGACGGAAGAAAATTTAATTTCCATGGCGCAAATTTTGGAAACAATTTCTGACTTTTAGAAAACGTACTACTTTCGGCCTCCGAAAAAGTGATTGGGGACTGGTGGACTGGTGATTGGTGAACTGGTAGATTGGTGAACTGGTGTTTGGTGATTCGTTACTCGTGATTCACCAATCACCAATCACCAATCACCAATCCACCAATCCACCAATCACCAATCCCCCAATCCACCAATCCACCAATCACCAATCCCCCAATCCACCAATCACCAGTCCACCAATCACCAGTCCACTAATCACCACCACAGTCCATGACACTTGGCATCTTGAAAGAAACCGACGGCGAGCAGCGCGTGGCCGTCACCCCAGATTCCCTCTCCGCCCTAACCAAATTGGGCTTCGACAAAATCCTTGTAGAGCGCGGCGCGGGCGCAACTGCCTTCTTTGACGACGCAAGTTACGAAGCACAAGGCGCTGAAATTGCCGACACCGATGCGGTTTTGAAAAACGCAAACGTGCTGACCAGAATCCACCCACTCTCCACGGATGCGCTTTCCAAAATGTCCGCCGGACAAATCGTGATTGGCCAATTCAACCCGCTCGGCAACCGCGACGCGGTGGAAAACCTGCTCAAAGCAAACATCACAGGATTCAGTCTCGACATGGCCCCGCGCAGTACCCGCGCCCAAGCCCTCGACGTGCTTTCCTCGATGGCGACGGTGGGCGGCTACAAAGCCGTGCTGACGGCGGCGGCGCACTTGCCCACTTTTTTCCCGATGTTCATGACCGCAGCGGGCACCATCAAGCCCGCAAAAGTTCTGATTCTCGGCGCAGGGGTGGCGGGCCTCCAAGCCATTGCAACGGCCAAACGCCTGGGTTCAGTCGTGGAAGCTTTTGACGTGCGGGCCGCTGCCAAAGAAGAGGTGATGAGCCTTGGTGCAAAATTCGTGGAAGTAGAAGGCGCTGTGGACGACAAGGCGGCTGGCGGCTATGCCGTAGAACAGTCCGAAGAGTTCAAACAACGGCAGGCGCAACTCATTCACGAAAAAGCCGTAGCAGCCGATGTGATCATTTGCACCGCGCAGATCCCTGGCCGCAAAGCACCCATTCTCATCAAAAAAGAAACGGTGGCTGGCATGAAACCGGGTGCAGTCATTGTGGACATGGCAGCCTCTACCGGCGGCAACTGTGAGCTGACCGAAAACGGCAAAACCACCCATCCCCACGGCGTAACAATCATTGGCGACTCAAACCTCGCGGGTTCCGTTTCCAAAGACGCAAGCGTCATGTTTGGCAAAAACATTGTCAACTTCCTCAAACTCATCATGATTAAGAACGAGCTCACGCTCAATTGGGAGGATGATATCGTGGCGGCTACTTGTGTGGCGCACGAGGGGAAAGTTGTGAGCGAGCGGGTGAAGGGGGCGATGGGGTAATATGTGGTCT
>JBBQSW010000175.1:0-7650 GCA_038213575.1 Chitinophagales bacterium
ACCATGCGGTTGTACTGCCCAATGAGTTGGCTGATCTCGTCCTCAGAATCACCCTCGTAGGCAAGCGGCTCATTTTTATCTTCGAGTCGGAGTTCTTGTACTTTTTCAGAAAGCAAACTCACCGGGCGGGTAATGGAACGCGCCAACAGGTAGGTTACTCCGAATGCAATGAGGAGCAAAAACACATACAAGCTTGCCAGCATACCGATAAAATCAGACACTTCCGCCCCGGCATTCCCGGTGCTTTCCTGATAGGGTACGGCGAGGAATCCCAATATTTCCCCTTGTCCGTTTTGCAGTGAGCGATATTGGGTATAATATTGGAAACCAGCAGATTGCTCTGCTTCGATTCGTTCAACTGGAGGATTTTTTTTCAAAAATGCAAGGGCAGATGGATTCATTTTAGCAGGCAAAACCCCCAGTTGTACCAATTCCGGCTGTGTGGTAAAAACCATATTTCCCGAAGGATCAAAAAACTGTGCATCCATACCAAGACTGGCCGTCATGGTAGAGAGTGATTGGGGTAGGCCCTGCCGAAGGCTATCGTCTGAAATAGAAGCATTGAGCGCCTGGGCTTTCAAATTGGTCAGCAAGGCTGTGGCCCGATAATTAAAATCGCTGCGTTCTGTGTTGCGTGCCGAGCGCGTGAAGTTCTGATAAGTGAGGTATCCTACTACAAAGAATGAAACGGCCAATAAGCTCACGTTCCAAAAATGAATGCGACGGGCTAAGGAGCCGCTTGCTGAAAGCCGTAAGCCGTATTCAGGGGGCAAAAAGCCCAGCCATGCGTTGGCAAATGCCAACACAATCAGGCATGATGCAGCCAGTGTAAAGAGGATTGAGAACAAATAAACCTGTTTCAGCCATCCGCCAATCTTGTGCCCAACGGCTGCAATGGTTTGACCATCACTACTTTTTGCAACTGCATCAATACGACCGGAGCTCTCAAATTCTGCAACGGCGTTGTTGGCTAGATTTGCGCCAAGTCCAGTCATGTTTGCCAGCCCCTGGTCTACGGAGAGCAACCCGTTTTTGGAAATAGAAAAATCATAACGTGGGAGTTGCGTTAGATTTTTCAGCGGACTATTGAAAAACAGTTGCGAAAAGGTGCGGGTTGGGGCAGGGTGGTTCAAGTCGAAAAACAAGTACACCGTGGCTGGTTGGGATGGATCTTCCATCCTATTAACGGTCAAATGCAGGAGATATCGCGGGTTGCCTTCGGAGTCGGTGCCAAAACGAAGTTCGTTCGTGCCGGCCACAGGTTTCGCCATGGCCCAGTTGCCGAGAACAACCTGTTCGTAGCCAAGTGTTTGGCCCAACAAAATGGGATGGTTCTCTTTGTCAAAAGCATATACACTGAGTCGGTAATGCTGAAACAGGTAATTCTGCCTAAAAAGCATTGGATTCAGGTAATCCCGCATTTCACTCGCGCTGGCTTTGAAAGGCCAGGGTTTAAGTAAGCGCCCAATATTGGTAGCATCCGTATGAAGCCCCAGGACAATATTAGGAAGCAATTTTTCAGCCAGTGTTGAATCGCGATCCGTAGCCAGTATTTTGGCATAATCGAGTCTTAATCCTTTGTCCCGCACATCATTAAAGCGAGTCAATTGCATAGAAGCGAACAGCGAAAAGAGGACGAGCCAGCAGATTGCCCAACCAAAACCGCCTCCTTGCCAATGTACAAAAGCATCCAGGGCTATGGCATAAATCAAGGCGAATATCAGGATCCAAAGCAAATTTGTTTCGGGTGACGCCATCAAAAAACTAAGCGCCGCAAAGATTGCGGCCGAAAATCCGATTGATAATAAACGCTGATTTCGCGAAAGTTGGAATTGCCGGACTGCTATGGCCAGTCTATGGCTGAACAAAAACAGCCCTAACATTAAGGCAACCACACCCGCCAGGGCCAAAAAACCTAAAACTCCGAGGTTCAATATGTGATCAAAGTCAAAACCAATGCGGGATTGGAATACCAATTGACGCATGGCTTCGGTGCCGATCAAAATGGACAACATGGCTAGTACATTAGACAAAACCGTCATCGGTATGCCCATTTTCGAGGAATTACCCAAACGCTCTGTAAGTGGTGTGCTGTGGAAAAATCCCATCACAAACACCAAAATACCCACATGAAACAGCCAATCGCCTACAGAATTGCCAATGAGCGTTGCGTTGTCAAACGTTTGGGCAAAAAGTGGCAAAGTGCCAAATTGTTCCGTAGTAAAACCTGTCTGCCAATTGAGCCCGGTCAGTGCAGTCGAAACGATGGCAACCAAACCAGATCCTGCCATCCAGCCAAATCGAACACCCATGGCTCGAGCTACCTGCGCTAAAAGGCTAAAAAACATGCTAAAAAATAGCAGCCAGGCTCCCAATTTGACCCAGATTAGCCAGGTTGATGGTCTTTTTTCATCTTTTGCAAGCCAGCAAATCTCTTTCCCTCCGACTATAATTGGGTAGTCCGATTTCAATTCGACATTAAATCGAATGTTAGTCGATATTTTTGAGTTTTCAGGGAAGGCAATTTTTTTAGCCAATCCGTTGAAATTCAAATCATAGTTGATCGGAATTAGCGTGGTGCGCGTGTTGGCACCAGTCTTTTCTACGTTCGCCAAAAAATATCCATGTGGAAGGCGAAATAAAGTATGCCCCGATTTTTCCGACAATTCTTTCAAATCGTGTTTCGAGGGTATAATGTTGGTATTGGACCATGATAACAAGGAGTCGCCCTGATGGACAAGTAAAGTACCTGTTCCACGACCATTTTGGGCTTCAGATTCTTGTTGGACTAGCCAAGCCGAGATTTCGGATGCCTGTTGTTGGAGCAACACCTTACCTTTGTCCCATTGAGCCGCGCTGAGCGCCAGCGCAAGCAGAATCAGCATCACTACCACATACAGGAGCACACGTTTGAACATAAGATTAGTTGGAACTCGGATTTTGGGATGTTAGGTGTTGGACTTGAAGAGTATTGAGTGGTTGTTGGATCACCCGCAAATAAGGTGGGCAAAAGTACCTAAACAAAGTTTAAGCCAATACTGAAATTTGGCTAGACGATTTGCCTTCAGGCTTCAACAAATCATCCGTTGAGCCACAAAAAAATAAAAAACCGCAGACCGCTCTGCCGCCTTTCGGGGAGGAAAGTCCGGACAACACAGAGCACCGCACCGTCTAATTGACGGAGTCACGCCGAGAAGTCGGCGAGGCATAGAAAGTGTCGCAGAAAATAACTTCCCGTTGTTGCCATGGTTTTGGTGGGTTTACCCGCCGAAGTCAAGGCCGCTGAATCGTTGGTGGGGTAAACCTGCCTTCGCTGAAGCTTCGGCGGGTAAAGGTGAAAACGTGCGGTAAGAGCGCACGATTCCGGCTGGTAACAGTCGGGAGGGATAAACCTTGCGGGTTGAAATGCCATGTACACCTTGTTTACCCGCCGTAGCCTTGGCGAAGGCGGGTAACTGCGCGGCTCGCGTAGTCCTGACCTCGGTCGGGAGCAAGGGGGGTAGGCAGCGCAGATTCCGGCTTCGGTCGGAACCAGATAAATGGCAGAGGTTTTGTCATCCTGCAAAGGATGTCAGAATACAGAATCCGGCTTATAGGTCTGCGGTTTTTTTTGTTTTTTTGGGAATGAATGCAATTTGCTCTTAAGAACCTGTAGGAACTCCTAAACAGCGCAAAATGCGATGATAAAATTCAATTATTTTCTCCTCATCCTTCCCCTGATGGCTTGTTCCCTTTTTTCTTTCCAAACTCCTAAAAAACGTACCCGAGTAGTGTTTTTTGGCGACAGCATCACTGAATTTGGGGTGCTACCTGGAGGGTACATTGCACAGATGAGCGACTCCATCGCAGTCCGTGGTGAGTCCAAACGCTTCGACTTGGTGGGCGCGGGAATCGGCGGCAACAAAGTTTACGACCTCTATCTCCGCTTGGAAGAGGATGTGATGGTGCGGAAGCCCAATGTAGTGGTGCTTTATGTTGGGGTGAATGACGTGTGGCACAAGCAGTTGTTTGGCACAGGTACCGACGCAGATAAATTCCAGAAATTCTACACTGCGCTCATTCAAAAATTTCAAAAAAAAGGCATCCGGGTCATCGCTTGTACCCCCGCTTGTATTGGCGAACGCCACCCCGGCGAAAATCAAATGGATAGCGAGTTGGATAGGTTTTCTCAAATTATCCGAGTGGTAGCGGCCAAAAAAAACGTCGCTACCTGCGATTTCCGCAAAGCATTTATGGAGAATTCCGCAAAAAACAACCCCGACAACCGCGAAAGCGGGATGCTTACCACAGACGGGGTTCACCTCAATGAGCAAGGGAATAAATTGGTCGCTGAAACGCTGTTGAGGCTATTATGAGAAGTTTTCAGCGAGTATAGCTCACAAATTATTTAGGAAGAGCGTTCTCCATCAGATCTTATTTTTATTTCTCCAATGTTTCCCGCATCAGCTGTAGGAACTCGTCGAGTTTTAAAAAGTCCCGCGCTGCAGCTTCGGGCTTCGTCAGATCGAAGGCATGGCCCTCAAATGCGACGAGTATGTTGTCCATTTTTTCCAAACGGATTTGACTTGAGGATCTTGCAAGGGCAGATTCTGCAGAAATTTTTAGAATCATTTGATCGGTTTCATTTCGCATGGCCCGGAGGATATAAGCTTCGTAGGCAACGACTCGACTGGCATCCTTTTCGGCAAATGCCGCTTTAAGTGCGGTGAGTTTACGGGAGAAAGCGTCCAGCTCATTGGTTTCTTTGTGCAGAATGGCTTCTGAAGGGCTAAGTTGCTGCAACGTGAGGCGAGCGCTAGAGGTAGTACCCGATTGGGCGTTTAAGCCATTGAAAAACAAGAAAGTAGTAATGAAAGATAAAATAAATCGAAACATCGGAAAGGGAGGTTTGTGTGTGGGCTTACCCCAGCAAGTGAAAAATAATAGGCAAAAGTAACAGGGAGTTCGGACTTTTACAGCTGCTTACGTTCACTCATTTTTTTACTACCGATTGCACCCATTTTTGCAAGTTCCAAAATACAGTTTGGGATTTGTGAAAACTCGTGGCAATCAAACCAAGTTTTTCAACAATGAAATCAACCAAAACGCTTTCGCTCCTCTTTGCTGCCCTTTTCTTTTTTTCCTGCGACACCGCTAGAAAAGCCACCACAGGCGGTGACGACGGCATCCTCGAGTTCCAAATCCTCCAGATGAACGACGTGTATGAAATTTCACCTTCGCCCTCTGAGAACATAGGCGGTCTTGCCCGCGTGGCTACGATACGCAAAGAACTGCTCGCCAAAAACCCCAACACCCTTACCGTCCTCGCCGGAGATTTCATTAGCCCATCCGTTATCGGCACCCTAAA
Organism: Chitinophagales bacterium; assembly: GCA_038213575.1. Classification (GTDB taxonomy): domain Bacteria; phylum Bacteroidota; class Bacteroidia; order Chitinophagales; family Saprospiraceae; genus M3007. The sequence goes on from JBBQSW010000175.1 coordinate 5,348, forward strand.
ACACGAAGGCAAGCGAATTCGAGGCAAACACATCGTTGAAGTGCTCAATACCCTTGGTCTTGATTGGGTAGTGTTTGGGAACCACGAGTTCGACTACGATGATCTGGCTGATTTGCAGGCGCGTTTGGATGAATCAAAATTTAAGTGGATGGCTGCGAATGCCCGATTGAAAGGAACGACCTGGACGCAGCAGTTTTTTAAAAACAAAGTCGGTGGGGGCACTGAGATTTGTCCTGACAACCAAGTCATTGCGCTTAAAGACGCCGACGGTACAAGTCTAAATCTGGGCGTTTTTGGCGTCCTCATCAATTCAGGTCGCAAACCTTGGGTTGAATATTCTGATTGGGCCGAAGCTGCCAAAAAGAACTTCGCTGAACTCAAGCCTAAATGCGACGTGGTGCTTGCCCTTACTCACCTTGCCATCGAAGACGACAAAAAACTGGCCGCCATGCTCCCCGAAATTCCCCTGATAATGGGTGGCCACGAACACGACAATATGCGAGTTCCGGTGGGCCCAAGTGTAATTACCAAGGCCGATGCCAACGCCAAAACCGTGTACGTCCACACCCTCCGCTACGACAAGCGCAAAAAAACTTGTACCGTAAAATCGGAACTAAAAAAAGTGAATTCCAGCATCGCGGAGGAGGCTGCCACTGCCGCTGTGATCGCTAAATGGGAAAAAATAAAAAATGAATCGCTGACTTCTTCTGGTTTTAACGCCACAGCAGTGGTGACCAAACTTGAAAAGCCGCTTGATTGCCGTGAAACCGTCATTCGTCATTCCCAAGCCCCCGTCGGTTCGATGATTACCGAAGCTATGCTTGCCGTATCGCGCTCCAAATCCGAATGTGCCCTGCTCAACAGTGGCTCCATTCGTGTAGACGACGTACTGAGTGGAACCCTCACAGAACTGGATATTGTTCGGATGTTGCCTTTTGGTGGTGGCATCACGGAAGTAGAAATGAAGGGCAGCCTGCTCCGAAAAACCCTAGAAACGGGTCTTGCAAACAAGGGCAACGGCGGCTATTTGCAGACCATCCGTGCTCGTCGCGATGAGGCTACAGGCAAGTGGTTTATCGGTGCAAGTTCCTTGGATGACAACAAGTTATACCCGGTAACACTTCCAGATTTTTTGCTCTCTGGCAATGAATCCAATATGGGCTTTCTCAAAGCATCCATAGGCGATGACGGTAAAAGTGACAACCCAGACATTCCGAAAATCATTAAACCGGACCCCAAGGATAAGTCAGATTTGCGCAACGATGTACGCCTTGCGCTCATCAAGCATTTGCGAGGAGAATAGGCTTTAAGTTTACTCGTTCAGGGTTGCTTCGAGTGCTGGCAATGCGGGCCAAGGGGCACCAGCGCGCAGGAGGTCGCGAAAATCTTTTTGCAGCAGATCCAAGTTGTCATAACCACGGGAGTCGGCATATAATTCGAGGAATTTGTTGTACAATTCGACGGCTCGATCGCGGTCTCCCGCTTGGTTGCGCAACACGAGCGCATGTGCCAAGTTGGTTTTTAGGAGTTCTCGATTGCCGTAGTAAAAATCGGAGGAATCCTGTTTCGCAAGAAAATCCGTGGCACTTTCGACAAGGCGAATACATTCCGCCAAAGCAGTAGGCTTTTCCCAATCACCTAACAGTAGGTAATACGGGAGGTTGATGTGTTCGTCAAGCCACAGTTGCTTCCAGGCTTCTTCTGCCTTGGGTTGCTCAGAACCGCGTTTTGCACTCTCCATTGCAAGGGTGCTCCACACAATGACCGAGTCCCACTTCGCTTGTGCCGCGAAATGCTCCGCATTCAATTTTGCAAACCAATAGTTTGTTTCTTCATTCACCAACCGCTGGTTTCGGGAATAAAGTGCAGAACGCAACCGTGGCCCAAAGGCTTCAATCTGCGCACGCTTTTCGGGAAATTGTTCGGCAAGCCGTTTGATCCAAAAAAGTGCCTCAGCAGTATGATAAGCTTCGGTGATGCCTCCATAATCCAAAAACGCTTGTATTTCATCATTTTCTAAAACAGCCACATTCGCCAGATAAAGGGAGTTGAGGCCATAAGTGAGGTAATACGTATTGGCCAACTCTAAGGCTTTCCGTGCTTCTGTAGTGTTGCCTTCCAGAAGATAGGCGGTGCCAATTTTCTCGTAAAGCGGCCCAATAAGGTTGTCGTAGTAAATGCGCAAAAGAGAAGTGTCGGATTCATTTACGTGGTCAAAAAGCGATTTGGCCGCTTCTAAGCCCAGATTGAATTGGACAAGGGATTCCGCTGTTTTACCAGCGCCCAAAAGATGTTTGCCCCAT
>JBBQSW010000176.1:0-7633 GCA_038213575.1 Chitinophagales bacterium
TCGCTGAAAAAAGTGGGCCGTATGATCAGTTTTCATTACAGCGCTCTTATCCATATCCTGATTTTGATTGGATGGGTTGGCGCAAAACCGTGCAACGAACCCGTATTTCAGAAACAGCTCAGGCTCGTGGTCAAAATTGCGGCACCAACGTCAGCAACTGGACGATACAAGGCCCGATGAACGTCGGCGCTCGATGCAATGCGCTGGCTGCCAAACCCAATGATGAGAATATTGTGTTGGCGGGTTTCTCTGGAGGCGGCATTTTCAAAAGCACAGACGGTACGGTGAACTGGTATCCAGTTTTTGACGACAACCCGGAACTTTCCATTGGCGACATAACCTTCGATCCTTCCAATCCAAATATCGTGTACGCTGGAACGGGTGACCCCAATATGCCTTCCAACGTTTTTAATGGCGACGGCATTTACAAAAGCACCGATGTGGGCGAAACCTGGCAGCACCTCGCCAACAGCCCCTCCGGCATCGTTTCCAAGATCATTGTACACCCTACCAATCCGTCTGTACTCTGGGCGGCCACCATGGGCAATCCATACATACGCGACAATCAGCGTGGCATCTACAAAAGCACCAATGGCGGCAATTCCTGGCAACAAGTACTTTTTGTAAGCGACCAAGCGGGTGCAAGCGATCTGGTGCAGTCGCCCGCCAACCCCCAGATCTTGTACGCCTCCTTTTGGGATCGCATCCGCAACAACTTCGAATCGGTCATTTACGGCCCCCACGCTCATGTGTACAAAAGCACGGATGGTGGCAACACTTGGACACAGCTCGGTGGCGGGTTGCCAACGGGCGTCCTGGGCCGTACGGGTCTCGCCATCTCACTGACCAACCCAAACAAGGTGTACGCCTTGTACATGGATTCACTCAGTACACCCGGTTCGCTCCATAAGACCGTGGATGGCGGAGCAACTTGGACTCCCGTGAATATCATACAGTTGGAAGATGCATGCAGCGACTTTGGCTGGTATTTTGGAAAAATACGCACAAGCCCCACCGACGACGAAGAACTCTACTTTCTCGCCATCCAGTTGTGGCGCAAACCCGCCGGGAACAGCAGTTGGTTCAATGCCGGCAGTGGTCACGCAGATAGCCACGACCTTATTTTTACTTCCAGCGGGCGGCGGTACTGGTCAAATGATGGTGGCGTGTACCGCAACGACGGACAAGTGGGTTGGGCAAAAGCCTTAAACCTGCCCGTTACGCAATTTTACCGCACCAATTTCAACCCGCACGAACCAAATACTTACTGGGCAGGCGCACAGGACAATGGCATCCAAAAAGGAAATGGCCTCAATCCTAACAACTGGGTATCGGTTTTTACGGCGGATGGCTTTAACTGTGCTTTTGACCCTGCCGATGCCCAACATTTTTGGGTAGAAATTCAAAATGGCGCCATCCACGAAACCGCGGATGGCGGAAATTCGTGGCAATTTGGCTCCTCAGCACTCAGCACTTCCGACCGTACCAACTGGGATACGCCGTTTTTTATGAGTCCCCATATTCCCAATCGGCTGTATGCGGCCACTTACCGCGCTTATGCTAAAGATGCTGGCGGCGGCTGGGGCATCATTTCAGGCGACCTGACCGATGGGAATATTTTAGGCGCGCGTTTCCATACCGTTTCCTGTCTGAATGAATCACCCGTCAGCGTCAACAAACTGATCGCGGGTACTTCGGACGGCAATGTATGGCGGCGAGATCCAGCAGGCGCTTGGACGAACCTTACGACTGGTTTGCCCAATCGTTACGTCACTTCCGTTCATTTTTCTCCTATACTTTCTAACCGACTTTTTGTCACCCATTCTGGTTACCGTGACAATGAGCATATCCCGCATATCCATCGCTCGGACGACAACGGCAACACTTGGCAAGACATCTCCTCCGATCTGCCCCAAGTGCCCGTGAACGACCTTTTTGTGCTGCCGGGCCACGCTGACCAAGTGCTCTTTGCCGCTACGGACATTGGGGTTTATTTCACGATCAACGGTGGAGTTTCCTGGAGCAGATTGGGCGGCAATATGCCATACATCCCGGTTTTTGATTTGGAAAGAAACCCTGCGCGCAAGGAACTCGTGGCCGCCACTTTTGCTCGTGGCATCTGGACGTTTCCTTTCGATTCAGTTTTTGTGCAACAAAGTCCCATCAATGTCAGCCTTGTGGGTACTGTGCGCAACGAAGTTGGGGAGGGAGTTGTCGAGGTAGATATTGAGGGGACTTTGAGCGACACCGTGGGAATCTTCAGTCTCCAAAACGTGCCTGGGTGTGCCCCGTACACCCTCGTGCCTTATCGCAACGACAACCCGCTCAACGGGCTCACCACCTATGATTTGGTGTTGATTTCCAAACACATCCTTGCTACAGAACCTTTCAATTCTCCGTTCAAAATGATCGCTGCCGACGCGAACCGTTCGGGCAGTGTCACCAGTTTTGATATGGTGCTATTGCGCAAACTGATACTCGGCATTGACACCGCATTTGCCAACAACACCTCCTGGCGTTTTGTCCCGGCCAACCATAACTTTGCCAACCCGCTCAACCCCTTTCAAACGCCCTTTCCCGAAACCCTTTCCGTTCAGGTGTTGACGGACCCAATCGCCAACCTAAATTTTACGGGCATCAAAATAGGCGATGTGAACAATACTGCAGTACCGAACCTGAGCGCTTCTGCCGATGAACGTACGCAGGGAGTATGGCCCGTTTTGGTTGATTGGTTGGATGGTGATCGGTTAATTGGTGATTGGTTAATTGGTGATTGGTTGGATGGTGATTGGTTGATTGGTGATTGGTTGGATGGTGATTGGTTGGATGGTTCAGGCGCCCAAAGTGGTGCTTACCCTTCTGCGGGCAAGGGGTTTGTAGAAGCTGATTTCTCCATTCCGGGAAAAGCGCTAAGTGCCGCACAATTTACAATTCAATTCAACCCGGAGCAATTGGTTTTTGAAAAAGTAGAACCGCTCGTGCCGGGTATTTCAATCGAAAATTTTGGACTGAATCGAACGGATCAGGGGCTTTTGACTTTTTCCTATTCGTCTGACGACTTTGGGTCGTCAGACGAATTGAAGCTTTTCAAAGTCATATTCAGGAAAAGAAGTAGTCTCCCACTGAACGAGGCACTTCAATTGGCTAATTGGCCCACACCTGCCCTCATTTACGGCGTGGATGGCAAGGCAATGCAGCCTGTATTAGACTGGGGCGGAAAGGCAGCGGCGGCTATCATTGCGCCCAATCCCTTTGGTTTGGGCGGGACTTGGGTTTCAGCGGCTACGGCTGAAATACTGGAGGTTTTTGATTTGAGTGGAAGATTGTTGTTGTCAAAAAAAATCACGCCAAAAGAAACCACCAAACTCGAATCAGCACTTTTCCCACGAGCAGGGGTATATTTTTGGCGCATGGGGAGGGAAACTGGGAAATTGGTTTTTGCGCCGTAGTGGAACGATCAGGCCGCTTAGTATTCATGCGTTTGCCCTGGGAGAGCCCCCGGCACTTGGCACAGATTTTTGAATCGCCTCCTAAACCTTAGGAGACAGCCTACTCCACGCCCCTTCCCTTTGTCACTTTAAAGACCATTTTCCCAACGATTTTTAATTTTAACACGCAAGGTGCGCTAAAGTCGGAATGCAAGCCCCACTTTTGCAGATCGTTTTTGACAAACACTATAATCGGTAGGCTGGTCAAGACCAGTTGCCACACCTTAGAAAATAAAACCGATTATCTGGCGTTTACACGCCTTTCCTTATTCTTGCTCAACCTTTTTAGTAGTCTGGTTTTCAGGGCTTTCCCTCGAAAACAAGTACTTTTTTCGGTCAAAATCATTCTGACCTAAACCGCGAACCGTTTAGACGTTGAACAAACAATGCATTTAAAAAGATCCGTTTGCTACTGGTTAGCACTTGCCCTGACACTGTTTTCGAACGCTGTTGTTATTGCTCAAAAAGAGGAGCCTTTACAACTTTCCGACTTAGAAGAACCAACTGACACTTCCGATATTCTGGTCGCCAAAGGAGCCTACCCCCTTACCATCTCCGATGCAGAATTGCGCGAAAGGCTTGGTTCATTGAGTAGTTGCCTCGAACTGAAATCCACCGCTGTCGTAAAAAGTTACATCAAAACCTACGTTCAGATACAAACCGAGAAAACGCGCAACATGCTCGGTAAGCGACTTACCTATTTTCCGCTCTACGAAGCTAAATTTCAAGAATATGGGGTGCCGGAAGATCTGAAATTCCTTTCCGTAGTAGAATCGGCGCTCAATGCAAAAGCCGTTTCTCGTGTAGGAGCTACCGGACTTTGGCAGTTTATGCCCAGCACCGGCGGTGAATATGGCCTTCGCACCAATACAGCCGTGGAAGACCGCAGTAACCCGGTGAAAAGCACCGATGCCGCAGCCCGCCACTTGCGCGACCTCTACAAACAATTTGACGATTGGGCACTTGCACTGGCTGCTTACAACAGTGGCGCGGGCCGTGTGAACGCTGCTATACGCCGCGCAGGAAGCCGTAATTTTTGGACCATCCAGCGCTACCTCCCCGCAGAAACACGCAACTATGTGCCAGCATTTATTGCTGCCACCTATATCTGCAACTATTTCCAAATCCATGGTATTACGCCTAACAATCCTGATTTGGATCAGCAACTGACCGATTATGTCAACGTGTACGAGGGCATCTCGTTTCGCGACATCTCGGACGCTACCGGCATTGCGTATCAAGTGATCAAAGACCTCAACCCTGGTTTCAAACGCGATTATGTTCCGCCAACGAACGATGGCCATTTTGTGGTAGTGCCAGAGCGTGTTATGCCGGCATTTATTCGTTACCTCAACTCGGTGAGCAGTGCACGCAAGTACAAACTGGAAAGCATCGAAAAATACACCAGCGCCGACAACGGCGACGGCCGCTACTGGATTAGCAATGCTAAGCCAAAGGAGGTAGAACATGTGGATCGGTTTGCTTCGCGTCTGGGTATTTCAGGGGTGCAATTGAAATCTTGGAACAACTTGGAGAGCAATTATGTGCAACCCGGCCAGATGCTCAAACTATACCGTCCGGTATTTGTGCAAAAGCACTCTGGGATCCGCATTGAGGCACCTCCTACCGCCACGATTGCGCCAGGCAAACCCTCCGTAACACCGAAAAAAAGCAATGCTCCTGCCAGCAAATCCAAGCCAAGCGGCAGCTCAAGCGCAGTGTTTCAGGAAGAACAACAAGCCCCGCGCGAAAAGCAATATCAATACCACACCGTTCGACGCAACGAATCGCTCGAAGACATTGCCCGGCAATACGCGACTTCGGTGGAAAGCCTGCGCAAATTGAATACCCTCGACAGCGTGAAATTTGGCGTGCGGTTGAAAATCAGAGAGTTTTGAATTGCAACTGATTAGCATCTTTGAAATCCGTGTCTTATCTGTTTCATCCATGTTCCATTCGCACACGGATAACACGGTTGAAACACGAATTTTTGTGGATATCAACGTAAGTTAAGTAGGTGCCAAAAAAATAAAATCGGAGCCCCCCGAAGTTTTCAAGAACTTCGAGGGGCTTTTTTAAATTTAAAACGGATTTTTGCGCAGCTGTCCAATTTGCTGGCATCTTTACCCGCCATAGCCCGCATGGCGAAGGCGGGTAAACAATCACCGATTCACCCGCCATAGCCAAGGCTTTGGCAGGTCACCAATCACCGATTCCCGCCTACGCCAAGGCTTTGGCGGGTAAACAATCATAATTCAATCCAACCACCATGCTTACCCGTGCACTCATCATCGAAGACGAGCCAGAAGGCTTGGAAAACCTCAAAAACCTGCTCCGTATGTGTTGCCCCGACGTGGATGTAGTGGCGGAAGGAGGCTCCAATGCCGACTTCCTTCGCTTAGCCGACGACCGCAACAACCGCTTCGATGTTGCTTTCCTAGACATCAGTCTGCCCGACGGACTTGTTTTTCAGGCACTGCAACAACTGGAAGAATTGCCTTTTGACATTATTTTCGTTACAGCATTTGACAAGTATGCCATCCGGGCTTTCGAGTTTGCTGCCATTGATTATGTCACGAAACCCATCGAGCGTGAAGAATTGATCCGTGCCGTAAGTCGAATCAAGCCCCGGAACACAGAAACAAAAGCTCGACTGGAGGTGCTGCAACAAACCTACAACCCCAACGCGCCCAATGCCTTCAACAAGATCGGCATATCGGCCATGGACGGGGTTCATTTCGTGCGCCTTGTCGACATAACGCGACTCGAAGCGGAAAACAATTACACCCATTTTTTGCTTAATGGCGGTAATCGGATCACTGCCAGCCGCACCATAAAAGCTTACGAAGACGCGCTCACAAGTTTTAATTTTGTCCGTGTGCATAAAAAACACATCGTAAACATGAATTTCATGAAAACCTACATAAAAGGAGAGGGCGGTTATCTCATCATGGAAAACGGCGACAGCATAGAAGTATCGCGACGGCAAAAAGTGAATCTAATGGATGCGCTCAAACGATCCCACGGGGAGACGTGGAAATAACCCTCATCGAAGACAGTAGCGGCGGCGAGATGCTGCACTAAAAGTTACCCACAGTTCTTCCCAATCGAATCAATCGGACTCATCGAATCAATCGTACTAATCGAATCAATCAGGTAATGGGATTTTTTGATAAATTTTTCAACAAGGAAAAAAAGGAAGACCTCGACAAGGGGCTTGAAAAAACGAAAGAGGGGCTGTTCGGTAAATTGGGCAGGGCCATTGCAGGTAAAAGCACAGTGGACGTGGAGGTGCTCGATGAAGTGGAAAATATCCTAATTTCCAGCGACGTTGGCTTGGATACCGCGATAAAAATCATCGAACGCATAGAAGCCCGTGTCAGCCGCGACAAGTATATAAACACCGCAGAACTCAACGAAATCCTCCGCGACGAAATCGTAGACTTGCTGGCCGAAAACAATACCGAGGATGTAGAGGATTTTGACATCCCGGCAGGCAAAAAACCTTATGTCCTGCTCGTTATTGGCGTAAACGGCGTGGGTAAAACGACGACCATCGGCAAATTGGCCTGGCAATTCAAACAACGCGGCCACAAGGTGGTACTGGGCGCCGCCGACACCTTCCGCGCTGCTGCGGTAGACCAGCTCAAAATCTGGGCCGACCGTGTTGGCTGCGAGTTTTATTCCAAAGGCATGAACGCCGACCCGGCTGCGGTGGCCTTCGAAACCACCCAGTTTGCCCTTGAGAACAACTGCGACATAGCCATTATAGATACAGCAGGTCGCTTGCACAACAAGAGCCACCTCATGCTGGAGTTGGGTAAAATACACCGCAGCATGGAGAAAAAACTGCCCGGCGCACCGCACGACGTATTGTTGGTGCTGGATGCAAGCACAGGCCAAAACGCTCAAGAACAAGCCAAACAATTCACCGAAGTAGCCCCCATCACCTGTCTCGCCCTCACCAAACTCGACGGAACCGCCAAAGGCGGCGTGGCCATCAGCATCAGCGACCAGTTCAAAATCCCCATCCGATACATCGGCGTGGGCGAAAGCATTGATAAACTGCAGATATTCAATAAACGCGCCTTCGTGGAGTCCATCTTTGGGGGCCAACAATTAGGTTGACGGTGGACGGTGGACGG
>JBBQSW010000177.1:0-7630 GCA_038213575.1 Chitinophagales bacterium
AGGAGTCCGCATGGGCGATGTAGGGGACTCCGTTCGATACGGCAAAGTCCATCTGGCCATGCGGGTCTCCGTCATATACTTGGCCACCAACACTTTGCCATGTGTTGCCGTCAAATTTTTTGACAATCCCGGCACTTCCCAACGACCAATCTTCATACGCTACCCAGGGAATTCCATTGCTGATTTTCAAGGTTGTTGAGTGCACATTCCCTGCGGAAAACCCGGGCTGACCTACTACCGACCAAGCCCCGGCATCGTATTTCCAGACGGTGATTTTGTTGCCCAGCCCTTGCTCTGGAAATGCGACGAAAAATTGCTCGTCGTCAAATGCATAGGATGCCTGGTACGGATCCTCTACCATTCCAGGCGACTCTGAAACGGTTTCCCAAGTACTGCCCATCAGTCTTTTTATCCCAAATTTATGGCCATCAAAACTGTAATAAGCGATTTGCAGCACTCCACTCGCGGTAGTGCCTAGAATCCTAAAGTTTTGGTATCCAAGCCCGTTAGTATCAACGTCCATCCAAGAAAATCCATCAAATCGTTTGATCTTCCAAAAGAAGTTGCTGGTGTCATACGCTTGGTATGCCACATAATGGGCATCTCCTTCGAGCGAAGTCAAGATGCCGCTCGCCCAGGTTTCCTCTATGATGGTGTCGCCCAGGTAATGCCACTGTGGGGTTTGGGAAAAGGCGTGCTGGGGGGAAACCACCCACACGAAGAATGCGAGCAAAACGAAGTAGTTTTTCATGTCGAAAAAGAATTGGTGAACAATCCTCAAAGGTGGCTGTGTAGCAAGCCCAAAAAATGGCCTATTTGCACGTTTTTCTTGTCAATTTCTACCTGTCTTTTTGCTTTCGCCATTCAGAAGGTGCGCGTCCTGTACATTTTCGGACGAAACGGCTGAAATGTGCTGGATCTTCAAATCCCAGTTCGAAACCTATTTCGCTGATGTTGGCTTCCGAATAAAAAAGCAGTCGCTTGGCCTCGAGTGAGCGCCGTCTTTGAATGAACTCCACTGCCGAATTGCCCGTATATTTTTTACAGTATTCATTGAGTTGTCGCGGGCTTGCTGCCAACAAGTCTCCGTATGCAGTTACTTCATGGACTGACCTAAAGTTTTTTTCAACAGCGATTTGAAATTGTTGGAATAAAGCCAGTCCTGACGATTTTTGGCCGGAAATGGGCTGCTGGCGCACGTAACTGTCAAGACAATTGCAAAGAAAAATATTGAGATAAGACTGCAAAACAGATTTTTTCTGGCTGCTTTTGCCTTCAAAAACTGCCATCATATTATCTACGATTTGTAAACTATCCCTGAATTCTTCTGGTGAAAGCACCACGGTCGGATCCCCTGTTTTGTGGTAGAAGAAGGGCAGCAGAAACAAGAAATCACTGCGTTCGCGGTTCAAATGATAAAACTCCTCGGAGAACAGCAAAACAAATCCCCGGGAATCGGGAGCCCGGTGCACTTGGTGAACTTGACCGGGTGTCACAAAATGAATTTGCCGGGGTTCGATAGGCACTTTTTCAAAGTCAATCAAGTGGTGTCCGCCGCCTACTTCAAACACAAATATTTCAAAATAATCGTGCCGATGAATCCGGAACGGGTTGTAGCGATTGACATGGTTGACCCGTTCTATTTTAAAATGAAGCGGACTTAGGTCCTGAAGCAGATGGGTCGGGATATTTTGTGTTTGCATGGAAATGCTCAAGCGGTTTGGCCTGCAAGTATAAGCCCTTGAGCATTGCGAATCAAATCTTCTTCCCACGCATGGCCTCCCGGATATTTACGTCGAGCGCTCGGTGGGCAAGCGGTGCGGTGTACTCGTTGAGTGATTCCATGGCGCTGAGAATATTGTCTTTGTCTGTGCCGGCAACGGCTTCACGGAGCGTACCGAGCAGGGCGCGGGTTGCACTCTGTTCTTCTGTTGAGAGGATGGCGGCGTTTTGGATCAGAAATTTTTCTCCGGAAAGCAGGATGTTGTTGGCTTCATTTCGGGCTTCGAGCAGTCCACGCGCTGCGATGTCTGACTCGGCATTTTGAATGCTGTCAATCAACATGAGCGCCATTTGTTCTTCGCTGATGCCGTAGGTGGGGCGTATCTCGACCTGGGTCTCCCTGTTGCTGCGCAATTCGCGGGCGCGAACCGTGAGTATTCCATCGGCATTGAGGATGAATTGGATGTCAATTTTGGGTATTCCAGCCGGCATGGGTGGGATGTCCTTCAGGATAAATTCTCCCAGTTTCCTATTGTGCTCCACTAAGTCGCGTTCTCCTTGGAACACGCTGATTTTCAGGTTCTTCTGTCCGTCAACACTGGTAGTGTATTGTCGCCCGGCTTTGGTTGGGATTTTAGAATTGCGGGGAATGATGGCGTCCATCAAGCCGCCGACGGTTTCGATGCCAAGAGAGAGTGGGGTGATATCGAGTAACAGGATGTCTTGTTGGTTGCCTGCCAGCACATCAGCCTGAATGGCCGCGCCGAGCGCCACAATTTCGTCGGGATTGAGATCGTCGAAAACGGGCCTTCCGAAAAATTCTGATACCCGGTTTTTTACCAAGGGAACTCGAGTGCTTCCACCCACCAATACTACCTGGCCAATTTGCTCTTTGGAAAGTTTTGCGTCACGGAGTACGTTGCGGCAGCTATCCAGAGTACGATTTATGAGTGGTTCGATCAGCGTTTCAAATTCCGTTCGAGTGATGCGGAGTTTTCCACTTTGAAACGAACTTCCCGAAAGTTTAAAACTTTCGGGAAGTTGAGATTCGAAGAAATCAGACTGCGAAAGTTCCTTTTTGGCGCGTTCTGCAAACAAGCGAATGGCTTGTCCAAAATTAGGGTCAGCAGTCAAGTCTTCTCGTTTACGCCCCATTTGTTCCAAAAAAAACTCTACAATGGCGCGGTCGAAATCATCGCCGCCCAGAAAAGTGTCGCCATTGGTTGCCAACACCTCGTATATGCCGTCCTGGATTTGGAGAATGGAAATATCAAAAGTTCCACCGCCTAAATCGTACACGGCCACCGCCCCTTCCACGCTGGGGGGGGCTGCTAAAGCTGCAGCCGTCGGCTCGTTCACAATGCGGAGCACATCTAGCCCGGCAAGTTTGCCCGCATCGCGGGTTGCCTGGCGTTGGTTGTCGTTGAAATAAGCGGGGACGGTGATGACGGCTTTTTCGATGGGTTGCCCAAGTTCAGCTTCGACGCGGGTTTTCAACTCTTTGAGAATCAAGGCACTGAGTTCCACCGGGCTGTAGAAGCGGTCTTTGACCCGGATTTTCACCAATGAATCAGTATCGTCGTCAATGATCTGGTAGCCAAAAAAATCGCGTTTCTCCTGCACGTCTTTGAAGGACTTGCCCATGAGCCGTTTTACCGAAAAAATGGTGTGGGCCGGATCGGTAATGAGTTTCTCTTTGGCTGCGTCGCCGACGATGATATCGCCGTTTTCTGCAAAATGCACTACGCTGGGTACGAGGGTGCTTCGACCATCTGCTCCTTTTACACAATACGGCTGACCGTCCTTGATAAAAGCCACGAGGCTGTTGGTAGTGCCCAGATCAATGCCTACGATGAGTGGTTTGGGTGTTTCGACGGAGCCGTCTTTGAGGTTGATGGAAAAAGTTGCCATGGATTTGTTTCAGTAGCCGCAAGGTACGGCGACGGCATAACGCAGGGGTAATGGAAGGGTTCAAATGTGGGGTTCCTATTTCGGGCTTGGCAAATCCCACTTCCATTGCATGGCCGCCAAGCGCACACCTACTACCGTTATTACTGAAAGCGTGGCGGCTAAGGGCGCGAGCATATCCCAGGCCGAGAACAAAAAATACAATCCGCCACCCAACAGGGAAGCGGATGCATAAATGTCTTTGTGAAAAACGAGCGGGATTTCGTTGAGCAACACATCACGAAGTACCCCGCCAAAACAACCCGTCACCATACCGAGCGCAACACAAACTGAGGGATTTAACCCTGCTTCCAGGCCGCGTTGGATACCGACCACCGTTGCAAACCCAAGTCCAACGGCATCAAAAATGCCCAATGTTCGCGGAAAAAACTGCAGGTATTTTCGAAAAAACAGCGTGATGAGGTAGGACACAAACACGACCGTGATGGCTTGCTGGTCTTTCATCCAGGCCACGGGCGTGTTGCCGATCAGGAGGTCGCGCACGGTGCCGCCGCCCACTGCCGTGGCAAAAGTTAGCACCAGCACCCCGAACACGTCGAGGCGTTTGTTGAGCGCAGCCAATGCGCCGGAGATAGCGAAAGAGGCTGTGCCGAGGTTTTCCATGAGTTCGCGGAGGAGCATGAGCGTGGATTTTAGGAGACAAAGATTTGGAAAAATGAACGAACTCCAAAGTCCTCCAGATCATGTGCGTGATCCTCTAATCTGAACCCATAGATTGACGCTCCGTGACTACAAATGAGTGCCTTAAGCAACGGGTGAATAATAACTCATTCGCTGGGGATCGTCGAACCCAACAAGCCAGCCATTTTCCATTGATGCACCACCTTTGGGCCTATGTATTTAGCATCGTCCCTGCCAAATGACACCTCGCCCACCCATCTATCTTTTTTGGCTCTTCGTGACTTTATATGGTTTTACTAATTTGGTTTGTTCATCGTGCTTTCCCGGAGCAGTTGGCAAATTGACCCGGCGGTTATTCTATTGATAATCTCCATTGCTATCCAGCTTGTACAGTACCGGATGACTGCAGCTGAAGCCTGCGCAAAATTCCTGTCCGCCTACTATAAAACCGCCATCGGGCGTAGCGACAATATCTCCAGGTATCGTATTGTTATCCAAGGGCTTCTGCCAAACAATATCTCCCAAGTGGTTAATCTTTGCCACAAAAATGCCAGTTTCTAAGAAGCTAGGGCCAGTTTTTATGACACCACATATTGCAAACCCCGGGTTGTTGGCAAGTGGGCAAACGGATTTTAAACTTGTGACGTCGGAAGGGAAAGACTGTTTAATGATAGATAGATTAATGCTTTGGTTTAGGTAATTGATGGTAATAAAGCTTGGCTTGTTGTCCAATCTTCCCTCAACCGCATAAGTAGTACCATTGCTGGATTGCGCGGCGTCGCTTACATAATCATCGTATACATTGTTGATTCCAGGGTAACTGTGGATAGGCAAATAATCAACACCATTTTCATTGACGGAAAAAATATGGAAGTCAAATTTCTGATAAAGAGGATCAAACCATTCTCCAATGGCGATATAGGAGTTTGAACCATTGTCAGGGTTCCGGAATATCTTTTTGACGGTATGGGAATATTCAACCGGGTCGCCAAAATACAGGGATCCATCTTCAAAGGTGTTGACCAGGTGTGCCTGGTTGTTGCTACCGTCATTCACCCGGCCACCAATAATATATCCGGGAGCACTGTTCGTATTTTTCGGGACAACGGAATAGCCGATAGCCGGAGAACCAATGTCGTAGGTTCTTTCAAAATTCAGGTTCAGCGTCCCGGAAGGAGAAATTTTAACCAACCCGACTTTTTCCGGCGAGCCTCCAGTACCTGCACAAAGGATGCCGCCATCGAGGTCGAGCACCATGTCATTTACCTTGATATTTCCTTGAAAATCTGCGTATGTAAACTCTGTACTGGTAAACCTGCGAATTTTTGTGTAGCTGTCCACGTTCATCAAGGCATAGGTGGTTTGGCCGACTTGCAAAAGTTGTTCGACCATGCCTGTGCTATTGGACGGTATGGTTAATTTGTACCTTTCCAAATTGTCCTGGATAGAAATGGTCTGGGACGTCGTGCTCGACGTTGCGCCTGTCGTGGCAGTCAGTGTGACGGTATAAGTGCCCCGAGCGGCGTAAGTAATACAAGGGGACGCCTCCGTTGATGTCTGCCCGTTTCCAAAATTCCAGGTATAGGTATCTGCGTTTTGGGAGCCGTTGGTGAAGCAAACTTGACAAGGCGTCGGGCAGTTTCCTTGTAGGGTTGTAGGTAAACGCCGCCACGACAGGGCCGTCATCGTTCATGGGGGCTTTGTATTGGTCGCAGCTTATCATAAACAAGGCTACTGTGCAAAAAAAAACAGCATTGCAGCTTGGGTGAAAAAAGTTTGTACTTCATTTTTTTTGTTGATTTAAGTTAGGAATTCGATTGTGTGGATTGGGTGTTTTTGGGATAATTAGCTGTGGTTTCAAACTGTAGTATTCTGCAAATTGTGGATTTGGTATTTCATTGAACTCAAGTTATGTTCTTCAAATTACCTCCCGGACAAGTAGGCAAACGAAGCCCATAAGCAGGAGGGCGCAGGGCCCTACTACCGGACAATTCATTTGGTTTTTGTCCGTACTGTGTGTTGTGAAAATTAATACAAAGGTATTGGCGCTGTTTTCTTTCTGCAATCCCATGAAAGGGGGACAAGCTCCCTCATTTTCCCTTCAAAAACGCCTTTGAAATCGCCTCGCTTACCGAGTGTACCTCCAACTTTTCATAAATCCGTTTGACGTAGGTTCGCACCGTTTCGATGCCGATATTCAACTCGGCAGCCACCATTTTGTAACTGAACCCGCGAGACAGCGTTTTGAGCACTTCCATTTCGCGGGCGGTGAGTTTGTCAAGATCCGCATCGCGCTCCGCGGGCTTGCCGGGAAAAAGTTGCAATACCTTTCGGGCAATGACGGGCGACATGGGGGCGCGCCCCTCGGTCACTTCCCGCAGGGCTTCAAGGATGCGCTCAGGCGTTGATTTTTTGAGCAGATAACCGCTTGCCCCGGCGCACACCGCCTGGAGGTTCGTCTCAGGAGCTCAGTACCCTGCTTTGCAGCATTATGTTTGTAAAAAGGTTGGTTCCTCCCCAGTCGGCTATTTCAGAGATATTAGCCCCGAGGGTGATGGTTGTAGGCATTGTTCAAGTTTTAAAAGGGTAATTAATTGGGTCTAAAGGTGCAGCAATTTATATATATCTATTTCATTGCCCTTCGCTATTAATTTCGTGGAGAAGTGTAGAAGTAGGTTTTAGGGCGCAAACCTTTGGAAAAACGAGGCAGCGTGCTCGCATTTCTTTGCCCTGACGATGCCCGCTGGATCAACGCGCAACGTATTGAGGTGTCGGGAGTGGTGAGATGGTGTAGATTTTCTACGCAGATCTGAACGACCACAATCTAGGTCATACTTACTCTGAGTTCGTACTTAATAAAATCAGAGGCTCGGATCTGCCACATAACCTGTAAAAATCATCGTATTAGTAGGTATATGCCGCAAAGCCAACACAAATGGGTGGTTGAACCAAAAACTTGGCGGCAGCGAATTAATGCCAAAACCAATTGAGGTCACCGCAGCCCCTTCTGCCCCTTTTTCGTCCACTTCAAGTACGACTTTGTGTTTGAGTTGTTTGATAAAAATATTGCTCTGTGCTGTTCCAAGGTCTGTAAAATCGGCTGCATTTGGTGAGAAAGCCTCTCTAACGCCCAATGTTTCCAGGCTTTTGATCAAATCATTGTCATACGATAGTTTGAGTTTTGGAAAGTAGACTATTGCCCGTTCAGTTTGGATATTTCCAAACAAGGCATTGAAAGTATTTGGATTGATCGTGGAATGCCAATCGGTCTCCGTATTTGCTTCAGCAGCCTGGATAAAGCTGAGGCTAAATGTGGAAT
>JBBQSW010000178.1:0-7587 GCA_038213575.1 Chitinophagales bacterium
GTCCACCACATTTTCCTTTAGAAATCAATCGCCGAACACGATCGTCCAGGATTTCAGCGCCCGCGCCCGGTAATGAGTCTAGTCCGGCATCTTTCAAGGCCGACAACACATCATAGTGGCTCATGCCCTCCAATTTGGAAATGTGCGCGATTTCAGGTGGCCCGAGCGCGTGCAGTTTCAGGTTGGGGTATTCCGATTTCAATTGGCGGAAAATATCCGAGTAAAATTTCAATCCCAAGTCCGGGTGATGCCCCCCTTGCAAGAGCAATTGCTCTCCGCCCAATCGGAAAGTCTCTTCAATTTTTACGCGATACTCCTCCATCGTCGTGATGTACGATTCCTCGTGACCAGGTCTGCGATAGAAGTTGCAGAACTTACAGTTGGCGATGCACACGTTCGTTGTATTCGAGTTGCGATCAATGATCCAGGTGACGGTATTGCCCGGGACGTGGTGTTTGCGCATGGCATTGCCGACGTACATTAGTTCGGTGGTGGGGGCATTTTCAAAGAGGAAAACGCCTTCTTCGGGCGTCAGCCAATCGAGGCGCAGGGCGCGTTGGAGGAGATCGGATGTATTCATAGTTTGTAGGCCGGAACTCTGTTGCGGCTTGATATGAGTGCCGAAACAGCGTTCCGGCCTACATTTTTGGAAAACAAAAAAGCGAAGGTAAGGTTGGGGGGTTGTTCAACCTAAACAGAAAATAGGTGGGACGTGGAAGCTGGCGAATGTTTAGGGCCATTCAAAAAGCTTTGATGGAATTTGCCGATTGATTTTAAATTTGTCAGCTTTAGACAAAACTTTTCCTTCTTTTTTTTGGCACAAGAATTGCACATCTAACAGAGGGCGTTACCTTTACCGCCGATTTCCCCCCTATCTCACGGACTGATTTGCAGCAACATATACATTTTTTGTAGCTGTTAGGTCCCTCCCTTCGTAGTAATAATTTATCGCACCCTTTCGGGTTTTGCAGTCAATGACTCGTCATTTGAATGGCTTATGCTGTTTTGGCGACAAAACGAGACTTTAGAGGACTGATTGTAGGCACCAATTTTGCACTCCTACGGGAAGTCCGAACGCTAAACATCATGCTTGTGAACACAACTAAATTACTACTCATTCCGCTTCGCCGAAGCTTCGTTTTCGTGCTTTTAGTGTCGGCTTTTAGCTTGACAGCTCAAGACATCCACTTTTCACAGTATGGCAACTCCCCCCTCAACCTGAATCCTGGGCTGGCGGGGGTATTCGGTGGGGACCTGCGATTTGTGGGCAACTACCGTCAGCAGTGGCGCACCGTGCGCGTACCTTACACCACTTTTTCTGGCTCGGTAGAGAACAAGGTTTACCTCAAGCGCGGACGGTACGACAAGTTTGTAACGGCTTCCCTTTTGCTCAATTATGACAAGCAAGGCGACTTGGCACTCAAATCTTTGCAGATAGGGATTCCAATTGCGATAACCTTGCCCATTGGGAAAAGCCATTTTCTCTCGCTCGGTGCCACACCGATGTTTGGCCAGCGTTCGTTCGACACAGACCAAATTTCCTTTGGCGAACAATATATTGATGGGATGTACGACCCCGGATCTGCGATCACGGAGGATTTGAGCGTCACAAACTTAAAATATTTTGATTTCAGTGCGGGCGCAAACCTTCGGCTTCAATCGCCTCGCAAGCGCAACCGACTCGACATTGGCGGCGCTATGCACCATATCAACCGCCCCGCCCACGATTTTTGGGCGTCTTCTGTAACAGCGAACGATGACGTGCGGCTTTACAACAAACTAACCCTGTACGGATTGGGGCTGTTCCAATTGTCCGAAAAATTTGATTTCCTTGCCCAAGGGCTTTACCAGCAACAAGGAAAGTATCAAGAGATCGTGTACGGTGGCGGGCTTCGGATGCACCTAAACAAGTCCCGTTACAAAGAACTTGCCGTACAAATTGGCTTAGATTGGCGGCATCGTTACAACAATTCGCTTGTGCCACGCCTCGAAGTATTATACGGCACTTGGACCTTTGGGGCCACGTTCGATTGGGATGCTTTTTCGCGTGCCGGCGAATTGGTTACCGAACGCCGTGGTGGCCCAGAATTCTCCCTGATTTATCGCCTTTACAAAATAAAGCCATTACAAAAATTCAAATCCTGCCCTATAATTTGAAGCCGTGATTGAGTGATCGGCGATTAGGTGAATTTCATGAGAACACGGATCAAATCACTTCTTCAACCCATCACTTCATCCCTTCATAAACTTTCAATCCACAAAGATGAAGCAAGTCTGCCCAACCTATCTTTTCCTGTTTTTTTCTCTAATCACACAAGTCGCTTGGGGGCAAACACCGGATTCTACCGCACGGCGCGTAGACTCAACGAGGTATAGAACCGTCGTTTCGGATCGGCTCAACGAAATGGACGAGCGGGAACGGGGGCCTTCCATTGGCAAACTGTTGAAAAAGGCCAACGAGTCCTTCGGCAAGAAGAACTTTTATGCCGCCATGAAATATTACAGCTTTGTGCTGAAGCCCGAGCCCTTGCATGTAGAAGCGCTTCAAGGTTACGGCGAATCAGCGTTTGCAATCTCCTCGCTCGACAGTGCCGAATCGGCCTTTCAACGGATGGTAGATCGCGGCCTAAGCACCTCGCCCGACTATTTCCCTAAAATGCGTTTGGCCGAAGTAAAATTCAGAAAAGGGGACTATGATGGCGCCCTGGCGCTTTATCACGATATCGCAACAGTGCCCCAAAATCCCCCGGTTCCAAAAGATCTGATCCAGATCGCCAAAGAAAAAAAGGCTCTTTGCCTCTGGGCCCAAGAGGAAGGGCTTGACAACCCTTATATAATTAAACAAAATGCTGCTTGCAAAATAGACACCTGCTATCTGTTGGATACCGCCCAGATAAGCACACCTGACTATGCAGAATACGCTGCCTACCCCTTCGAGGGCAACCTGTATTTTTCAGCTTATAGATTTGACTACAAAAAAGACAAGCAAAATCCAAAGCGAAATACCGTTAAAGTATTGAAGGCGGCAGGCGTCAACGGGGATTTGGGGCCCAGCCAAAAGATGGAAGTTTCAGAATGGGAATTCAATGATTTGAAACGACAACACACTGCTCACTTCACTTTTAATAAATCTCGCAATACGGTTTATTATACGCTCGGCGACTTTGTGCGCGACTCAGCCAATATCCGCTTTGAAATTTACCGTCGCAAAAAAAATGAGGCGGATACCACATGGAGCCAACCAGAAAAATTGAACGCCGTAAACATGGCTGGATTTACCAATACTGAGCCAAGTATCGGAACCCTTCCGGGCCAGGATTTTGAAACACTCTTTTTTGTCTCCGACCGCCCCGATGAAAACGGTCAGGTAGACAAGGACATTTGGTTTAGCAAGATCATAGGCGATAGCCTTACCCCTCCGCAGCCCTTGGTTGATTTGAACACTAGCGGCAATGATGTTACTCCATTTTATCATGCTGCTTCAAATACCTTGTTCTTTAGCACAGATGGCCTACGAACGCTTGGCGGTTTAGATGTGTATAAATCAAGGTTGGGTACTGATGGACACTGGACAACTCCTGTTCACATGGGGCCACACATTAACAGCAGCGCAAACGATGCCTTTTTTGTGCTCGATGAGCAAAGCAAACGCGGTTTTTTCAGTAGCAATCGAAACGGCAGCATCAATTATTCGGAAGAGGGCTGTTGTTATGATATTTTCTACGTTGATTTCTTAACCCAATACAGGGCCATCGCCTTGCATGACCTCACGCACAAGTCCTTGCCATTCACCCAAATTTCGCTTAATGAAATAGGCGCAAACGGACAATTCATCCCAGTGGCCAACCCTGCGGCAGACAGCAGCAGTTCTTATCCATTTAATCCGGGTATGAATCGGCGTTATGCACTGATTGCTGAAAAAGAGGGATTTAGGGGTGATACCCTGCTGATCAAAACACCCGAAGAGTTCTGGACTAAAGAAATCGTGGATACCTTGTACTTGAGGCCCCATGTCAACCTAATTGCCTCAGTATATGATGCTGACACGAAAGAGCCGATTTATGGAGCCACCACCACCTTTTTTGACCTCGGCATACAAACCAAAGCAGGCACTTTTTTAAGCAATACGGGTGTAGGAACGGTGGAGGTGCTGCCCGATGACTCAAACACCAAAAACTACAAGATTGATTTTGAGCACAAATACCGTGTATTAGCGGCTAAAGAAGGGTATGTTTCTCATATCTCCAAGGCAGACTCTTCTGAAATCGTATCTACCATTGGAAACGTGGACGGTGGCACCTACGAAGTGAACCTTTACTTGCATCGTCCGTCCGTTCTGGAAAAGTACCTGCCTATAACGCTTTACTTTGACAATGATTACCCCAAAAGAATTCGGGCAACGGATCCACAATTAGCGGACGCCAATGACCCATTCTTGACGGAAATGAAGGCGGCATTGCTTAGAAATCCCAAAGACCCTAATTATCACGACACGATACTGCTTGACTATCAGAAAACCTTCGTAGACTATATCCGTAAAAAGGACGAATATAAAAAAGGGTTTACGAGTGTGCTCTCTGGCCAACAAAAGCAGAACGAGCTGGATTCAATTGAATATTTTTTCGAAAAAGAGGTGCGTATGAATTGGGACTCCTTCTTCTCCCTGTCTGACAAAATAGACTTGATGCTTCAAAACGGGGACACCATTTTTCTAACACTCAAAGGATATGCTTCTCCCCTATCAAATCCTGAATACAATTTTCACTTGACCAACCGCCGTATTGCCTCCGTGTACAATCACTTTATGATTTTTGACGGTGAAATATTTACCAAATACCGGGAGGTTGGGGGCAATAAGCAATTGAGGTTTATACGTGAAGCAAATGGCGATGGCACTGCTCCGCCAAACATGAACAAAGACCCGAAAAACCGCCGCCTCTCTGTATATGATTATCATGTATCCCGAGAACGAAGGGTTCAAATAATAGGTGCGAAAGTGAGCAAGGCCAGTAAAGAAAAGAAGAAGATTTAGCCATTGTGAACCTGGTTGCCCCCCAAAAAACTCACTCAGTCCTTTGCGCTTAGGATTAATGCTTGGCGTAGAAAAAATAAAAATCGCAAGATGAAAAAAAGCCTCTTTTCGGCCATTTTCCTGACGCTTTTGGCTTCGGCCAGCGTGGCCACGGCGCAGATTCAGATGACCTTTACCATAGTGCAACCCACTTGCCATGGTTTTACCAATGGCTCGGCTACGGTGTATGCCGTCGGCGGCACAGGCGGCTATACCTACCTCTGGAGCACGAATCAAACGACCCAGACCACTTTTGGGATTGGGGTAGGAACCTATACCGTGACGGTGACGGATGGTGTACAAAACACTGCTTCTGGCCAAATCACCGTTTCGGAACCCAGCGCGGTGATCGCTACCATCACGGCAAGCAACTTGAATTGTGCCGGCAATAATGGCACCCTTACAGCCAATGGATTTGGTGGAACACCAGGAACACCCCCTTATACCTATGCCTGGGATGGCCCAGGAGGCCCTTCTTCGTTTAAAACAGCCCCCGTGGTTGGCCCCGGCAATTATTTCCTTACCGTCACTGATGCGAACAACTGTTCTGGTGTGACTAGCTATACGGTAGCTTCAGAACTTACGGTCAATGTAGTGGCAACCGATATCCCTTGTTCAATCTACCCGCTGGGAGGATCCGCAAACGCTACGGTTACAGGCGGAATCCCACCCTATGCCTATTCGTGGAGCAATGGCGGACACACTTCTTTAATTACCAATATCAGTCAGGGCCAATATTTTTGTACCGTAACCAGTGCAAATGGCTGTTCAGCAGTAGGTTCTGACTATGTTGATATGCCTCCTCCCTTAGAAGTAGTCATCACCTGGCTTACCCCTTCTTGTGGTTTCAGTAACAACGGAACCGTTACAGTGCAAGCATCCGGCGGCACCCCACCCTATCACTATACCTGGCCAAGCCCGCTTCCACCTGGTCCTTCACAAACGGGGCTCGCGCCTGGTTTATACTACGTTTGCACCTTTGACTCGAATCTATGCCAAATAGATTTATGGGTGAACATACCCCATATAACGGGTCTGGATGTTCAATTGGTAGTCAACAGTGCTACCTGTGTTGGCATCAACAATGCAACTGCGACCGCCGTAGCAAGCCCAATTGGAAGCAATTATATTTATCAATGGAACATTCTTCCCCCGGATTCCAATGTAGTCCAAGTGACCGGGCTTGCAGCGGGCACCCTTATTACAGTGACTGTTACCGATCCAGTTTCGGGCTGTACCGGAACCGCAACCGGAACTGTAGGGGCCCATACCAACCTAGATATTGCGGTTACAGATGTTGACATTCTTTGCGCAGGCGGATTCGGCAGTGCAACAGCTGTGGCTTCCAATGGAACACCACAATACACCTACAGTTGGTACAGCGATACCATCAAGATCGGGAATTCTTCAAGCATTGATAGTCTCAATCCAGGCGCCTATTGGGTCTCGGTGGTAGATTCTCTGGGCTGCGAAGCAAAAGCGGTCGTTGACATTGGCATACAGTCCGCGCCCATCGCGGTTATTGACGGGGGACACGTTTTAGTCTGTGGAGACAGCCTAAGTGTAGTCCAATTTATCAACCAATCCACCGATCCTTACAACGTGATCACCTCGTTGGTCTGGACGGTGACTGGCCCGCATGTTGATACGATCATCACCAATCAAAATCAGATCACATTCCAACTTCCTGTAGATGATACCATTAAAGTACAACTGATCGCTACTTCAGGCTTAGGTTGTCCGGATACTGCTACACTGCTGTACAATGTGCCTGGTTATCCTGATATTTCCATTAGCCTTGATTCGACCACAATAAACTGCACAGGCGACTCGATTAGCATTCATGTGCTCAACGGCGATTCGACCTACACCTACGTTTGGACTCCTGCCGTTACCCTGAATCCAAATCCCCTCCATGTGCTGGTTTACCCGACCGTGACCACTACTTATATATTGACTGCAACCGACGGGAATGCCTGTGCGACCAAGGACAGCATCACCATTGTACCCGCCGGCGGCATTTTTCAACTGATTGTCGCTGAAACGCTTATACAGACTTGTGAGGATTCCGTCGAGCTTTTTGCGAGCACCCTCCCGGCGGGTATTGCTACCATTGTATGGTCGCAAGGAGGCATTCCGCTAGTCGGAAACCCCGTCACGGTACCTGCAACCTCTAATACCACCATCTATACCGTCACCGCCACTGCCTCAGACTCTTGTTTCCTTAAAAAAGACGTGTCGGTAACTGGATACAATATAGAAATAAGCATTGACCCCAATGCCGTCCACAGCATTTGCGCGGGCGATTCTCTGCCGCTGTCCGTGATCGTAACACCGCCTTCGGACAGTTTGACTTATGTGTGGTCGGTCAACGCGCCGGCTGTTATCTTGAACCCCACATCAGCCAACCCGATCCTGACCGGCCCGGTGGGCAATTACACGGTTACCGTGATCGTGACCAATGTTGTTTGCTCCGATACCCTGTCGTTCCCGGTTGAGATCCTCCCAGGCTTCAA
>JBBQSW010000179.1:0-7572 GCA_038213575.1 Chitinophagales bacterium
AATGCTTGTCGCCTATGCGCAAGCGATCTTCTGCGCCGGGTGGTACCTGCGGGCAAAAATCGTGACAGTGAAAGCAGGTATGGGCTGCGAAGGGCGGGTTTTTAGGCGGTGAAAGGACAGATACGGACATAGACAGTCAAATTTTACGGGGCAAAAATCCGGCTCGAGCTACGGAGAGGCGGTGACGCCGGTCAGGGTGTTGGGTGATATTGGTCAAACAAGTCAGTATCGCAAAAAGTCACGCAGGGTGGTGACGCTCGTCATGCTCGAGTCTTTTCAAATCCGTGCAACTTTGTATCAACAAAACATATCCACACTATGGAACTCTATATCACTCCTGACAGAACAGTTGACACGATTCAAACTGAATTTTCGGAGTCTTTTCCAGGCTTGAAAATTGTTTTTTTCAGCAAGCCACACAAAGCCTTCAAAGGCAGCGCGGCCAAATTCATGGTTCAGGAAAAAGATATGCCGCTCAAACAATTGTCGCCAAACATAAAAACGGGCCAACTCTTGATCGAGCGTAATACGCCCGTGTGGCAATTAGAGCGGCTTTTTGAAGATGAATATGCCCTGCATGCACAGGTATTTCGGAAATCGGGCAAAACCTGGCTCGAAACGTCTGTGACCGACAATCTCACGCTCGAAGAACAACAGGCCAAAGCTGCCGCCAGCGAAAACATTCATCAAGAATTCGTGGAGCCAATGGACTACCGCGAGCAAGATTAATTGTTGAGGGGTTGAGAATGTTGAGGGATCATGATAATAAGCGCTCAACCATCTCAACCCTCAACCCTCAACCCTCAACCCTCAACATTCTCAACATTCTCAACATTCTCAACAATACATGAAAACCATTCTCGTCCCTACCGACTTCTCCAAATGTGCCAACAATGCCATGATGTACGCGCTTGAAATAGCCGAGCGTACTGGGCTGTCTATCACTGTATTGTACGTCGTTTATCCAAACGAAGGAATAGACAACAATATATACGATGCGTTTTTTGTAGACGATTACGTCCAGCAGCGGCTGGACGGGATGAAGACCTGGGCTAAAAAATTTACCCGCAGTCCGCACCTAAAGGATATAAAAGTCCAGTTGGAGTGCAGAATCGGTTTCCCGGTCAGCACCATCGGCCAAACGGCGACGGAACTGGGGGCATCGCTCATCGTGATGGGCACCACTGGGGCCAGTGGGTTGCGGGGTGTGCTCTTGGGCAGTGTTGCAGGGGGCGTGATTTCTGCCAGCAAAACCCCTGTTTTTGTGGTGCCCTTAAAGTCCGTTTTCCGCAACAAAGCTCGATTCGCATTTGCCACTGACTTTAAATTGCCCGTGAGCAAAATGTCCCTGCAAGTGATGCGCGAGATGCTGAATCTGCAACATACCGGGCTGAACATCGTCCATGTGTTGAGCGAAAAAGACAAACAACCCGACAAGAAGCACGAAGAAGCCATGAGCGAAAAATTGGGCACTATTCCGCACAACTTTCACTACCTACACGACAAGAACGTTGTGCAAGCCATCCACAATTTTTTGGAATCTACGGATTGCAACGGCTTGGTCGCGGTAGCCCACGAACACGCTTTGCTGCACAAGTTGTTTGCGAAAAGTGTATCGCGATCCTTGGCGCACCACACCAAAGTACCAATTTTGGTACTTCACGACGCATGATTTAACCAAAACACGCTAATTTATACTGCCCGGCATCCACTCTTTTAGTGGGTGTCGGGCTTTTTATTTTGCAGGGGTTATTTTGACACCGTTCCTCACCCGTTCCTTACTTATGTTTGCCCACAAATTTTCAACACACCCGCAATCAAAAATATGGAGCGCATTAAAAATACAGTCATCATCTGTTTTGGTGAAATACTCTGGGACTTGCTCCCAACGGGAAAAATTGCAGGCGGTGCCCCGATGAACGTGGCCTACCAAACCAATAACTTAGGAATGAGCTCCAGAATGATAAGCCGGGTAGGGTCTGATGACTTGGGACGGGAATTGCAGGCGTTTTTGCAAGGGAAAGGCGTTTCGACCGATTTGGTTCAAACGGACGCGGATTACCCTACCGGCATCGTCAACGTGCATTTGGATGAAAAGGGCATTCCGAGTTACGAAATCGTTCAACCGGCAGCCTGGGATCACATTGAACTGACGGAAGAAATGCTCCACACCGTTGGCGGGGCCGACGCGCTGGTTTTTGGCAGTCTTTCCTGCCGCGCTGAAAAAACCAAAAGCACACTCCTTCAATTGCTCCAAATCGCTCCGATGCGGGTTTTTGACGTGAACTTGCGCGAGCCGTTCTACACGCAAGCACTGGTTGAAGAACTGCTCCCAAAGGCCAATCTTGTGAAAGTAAACGATCTTGAACTGGCTATCCTTTCCAAATGGTACGGTATAGAAGGGGTAGAATCGGAGCAAATGGAAGCCCTCTTAAAGAAGTTTGGCTTGGAGCGGATTATTGTGACCAAAGGAGAGCATGGCGCGGCCTGTCTGAGTGAAGCTGGGAATTGCGCTGTGCCCGGGGTTTCCGTTAAAGTGCAAGATACCATCGGCTCCGGGGATGCTTTTCTGTCCGGATTCTTGAGCCAATTGTTCAATGGAGCAAGCGATCAAGATTGCCTCCAATTCGCCAATGCGTTGGGGGCATTGACGGCTACAAAAGCGGGAGGGACACCGACTATTACACGAGAGGAAATTGAGGCGTGTTCCAATAAATTAACGATCAAACCCTTATGATAAAAAATATCCTGCTCTATTTCCTAATCCTCTGCCCGCTATGTTACGGCTGTAAAGGAAAGGAACCAAGCACAGGTGCCCCGGCTCCGAGTACTGTGCCCATCGCTGGCTACGACGACCCGCATCGCCCACAATTCCATTTTTCCCCGGCCATCGGTTGGATGAATGATCCCAACGGAATGGTCTTTTACGAGGGGGAATACCATTTATTCTACCAGTTTTATCCCGATTCTACGGTGTGGGGCCCCATGCATTGGGCACACGCCGTAAGCAAAGACATGGTGCACTGGGAGCATCTGCCGATCGCGCTTTATCCGGATTCATTGGGCTATATTTTCTCCGGGAGCGCCGTGGTGGACTGGAACAACACAAGCGGTTTTGGGAAAAACGGAAAGCCGCCTTTGGTTGCCATTTATACCTACCACGATATGGTGGCGGAAAAAGCAGGGCGCAAAAACTACCAAACTTTACACTTGATGCTGATTTTGCCCCATTTGTCAAGGACGAAAAAGCCGTATGGCTCGACCATGGCAGCGACAACTATGCTGGAGTGACCTGGTCTGACGTACCGAAATCGGATGGTCGCCGCCTTTTTCTAGGATGGATGAGCAACTGGGATTATGCCACCGTAGTGCCCACCAAACTTTGGCGCAGCGCGATGACCCTTCCCCGAACCTTGGAATTGAAGAAAACGCCCGCAGGCTATCATGTCAATAGTCTGCCCGTGAAGGAATTGGAAACACTCCGCGCCCAGACTTTCAAGCTTGAAAAAACGGAACTGGTGGGTGTTCTCGACTTGACCAACCAACTCGGCTTCTCCCCTACCCTCTCCGAAATTGATCTGGACATAGAACTGCCCGAAAACGCCGCCGGGGAATTCGGGATTGAAGTTTCCAACAGCCAAAACGAGCGCTACCGTGTAGGCTACGATGCCACCAAAAAGGCTTTTTTCAGCGACCGTCAAAAAGCTGGCGACGCCTCGTTTTCCAAAAAATTCCTTTCGGGCAACCATTACGCCCCCCGTATGGTGGAAGGAAAAAAAATGCGATTTCAGGTCTTTTTGGATGCTGCTTCGGGCGAATTATTCGCTGACAACGGCGCTACGGTGATGACGGACATCTTTTTCCCCAAGGAGGATTTCAAGCGGCTGAGCTTGTTTTCGGAAGGCGGGAAAGTGCAGATTAGCAAGGGGAGTGTTTACCAGCTGAAGCGTATTTGGAAGTAAATACCGAAGCGCTTTTTTAAAACACATAGGTACATAGGACACATAGTGTTGGAAAGCACAACTAAGTGTTCTTATGTGACTATGTGTTAAAATTCAATTCAAGGCTCAAAGAACGCTACGCTAGAACCAACCCATTCCTTGCCTTTATTATATCGAACGCCTACCATTTCGCCTTTGCTCATACGCACGAGGTTATTCACGAGGCGTGGTTTAGCCCAGCCTTTATCCCATAGAAGCATCATACGAATTTCACATTTGGATGGCTCGGCAGGGTTGTTTGTTTGCACCCCGGCAATATACTCGACCTTGCGTTGGAGAATGAAATTGGAGGGGTCGTCCACAGATTCTACGTCTTCTCGGGTGATGTTTATTTTCACGCCTTGACCAGAAAAGGAAAAGAGCGGTTTCAAAACCCAATTTTCGAGATCATCGGGGATGGATTTCAATTCATGGACAAAGAGCGTTTTGGGTACAAATTCGCTTTCAATAAACGGCAGGGAATGTTTCGAGATACGAAAAAACCAGTTCGGGTGACCCACCCATTCGGCATTCACCTCGGTGGTCATGTCCCATTCACGAGGAAGATCAGCGCGGCGTTCGAGTTCGTCGAAAATGATACGATTGTAGATTCGCTCCACACCAATACGCCGACCGTTGTCGTCAAGATAATAGAGATCGCGGCCTTCGCGCTTAAGTTTAGACAGGCAT
Source organism: Chitinophagales bacterium (assembly GCA_038213575.1). GTDB lineage: Bacteria > Bacteroidota > Bacteroidia > Chitinophagales > Saprospiraceae > M3007. Next base: position 4,671 of record JBBQSW010000179.1, read on the forward strand.
AAAACTTTGATTCCCAAATTCTTTCGGCTTCCCCAGAAATCAATCCGGGTATTTTGTTTTTCAGGTTCAACCTCCAGCAGAATGGTATTTTCTGGCTTGGAATTGCCCACGATGACCTGTCGCAGAAGTTCAATGTAACCAGCCTCATCTATCCCTCCAAAGAGGTGATGAAAATTTGCTGGAATGTCAAAATGCTTTCGGTAACTCTGGGCCAGCAGGTGTTGAAAAAAATAAAGCGATGGAAAACCTTGCATCTCGATGAGCTGAGGGCTGAGCTCGCCGTTTGCGTCGCAACAGATCCCAAAGTCGAGCTGGAGAAATTGCGTGTGCGCATCTTCACCTGGCACACGCAGGTGCCCAGGCAAGGCAGACTCGCTACGACCCATAAAATCGGGGGAAGTAATGACGGAGCATATATCCTCCACGCCTTCCAAAAGTTTATCTTTTAGGCTTTTGGGCACAAAAATGGGCGTCTCCGACATACGGAAAGTGCAGGGTTCACCGAAGCCTGTGTTCACCGAATGAAGAAATGCCTCGTATTTTTCTTGTGTGAATGCGGCGTTGTACCGCTGGCGGACTTCTGTATGCATTATGAATGATAGATTTTAAATATTGGAATTTAGACTTTGTGTCTGCGCCCCGATGCAACTTCCAAGCAGGTGCAAACATACCAATCCCAAACAATCAGAATGAACTTTTAGGAACTTGCGTTCTGAATTTGAAAATCAAGGCTGAAACGTACCTTTGTCGGCTTTTGAAAAAGGTGCCCCGGAAGTCTGTTCCTGTTTTTTTGTCGGGATACACTCGGAACAGACTTCCGAGGTACTGCTTACCTAGCCTATATTATGTCTGACCTGAAATCGCAAATTATCCCTGATAAAGTGCCAAAGCACATTGCTATCATTATGGATGGCAACGGACGTTGGGCAAAACAAAAAGGGATGCCACGAGTGCTGGGCCATCGGAGTGGCGTAAAAAGTGTGCGCGAAGTGACCGAAGCCGCTGCTCAAATCGGAGTTAAATACCTTACACTCTATGCTTTCAGCACCGAAAACTGGAATCGTCCGCCTGCCGAAGTGACCGCGTTAATGTCACTTTTGGTAGAAACCATCAAAGGCGAAATCCGAGATCTTAACAAAAATGGCGTACGCCTCATGGCCATCGGCGATATAGAAGCACTGCCTCCGTCCACCCTAAAAACCTTGCGGGAGGGCATCGAAAAAACGAAAGACAATCACCGCGTTACGCTTGTACTTGCACTCAATTATTCGGCAAAATGGGAAATCCTGCGGGCTACGCGCCGCTTGGCCGAACAGGTAAAAACCGGCACACTACAGCCTTCCGATATCAATGAAGCAATCTTTGAATGCGAGCTAAGTACCCACGGTATCCCTGACCCAGAACTACTTATTCGCACCAGTGGTGAAGCCCGGCTTTCCAATTTTCTGCTTTGGCAAGTGGCCTATGCAGAGCTCTATTTCACGCCCGTTTTTTGGCCAGATTTTGGCAAAGACGAATTGTTCAAATCCATTTTAAGTTACCAAAACCGGGAACGAAGGTTTGGCATGATCAGCGAACAATTGACCTGAACTATAGACGCGCTTCAAAAGGCATTATTTCCACCCGCCCGATTTTTTTCTCCTGTATTGCCAAGGGCAATCCTTGATAATAGACTTGCAAGGTAAAAGGGCGTTCTTCTCCTGGCTTTAAAGGGCCTGTCCCCTCAAAATGGAAAATTGGCTGGACGGCTGGATCGTCCGGGTTGAGCACCGTGCTAAGCCAAAGCAAGTTGTCAGTTCCATAGACAAGTATTTCAAGCCTTGGGTTTGAAGCTGTCATGTCCAGCGGATTGCTTATTGTGCTGCTTACATGCCATCCTTCCATAGCGGCTTGACCTGGAGCAGAAGGGCCTAGTATTTTTAACCCATTGGTCACAGAAGTAACCAAAATTGGCCCTGGAGCAACTTGCATTCCCATAGAACCTTTGATGATAATAGAATCGGGTTTGCCCGAAAAATCGGACAATGGCCAAGAAGCAAAAAACGAAGTGCGCCCAGTGGGTGGCACAGCATCCGAATTGGTTGAAACAATAACCGAATTGTATTTTGAAATGGTAATCGGTTTCTTGGTAGCATCAAGTGGTACGGCTTCTAATGAAATTTTTTGCCATTCAGCAGTTAGATTGGTACAAATTCCCACCACATTAAACTTTCCTTGTTCGACCCAGCAGTTTAATTGGGCCACAATTACATTGATTGGTTTGGCATTGGCTGGCAGCAATTCAGCATTGAGCGGGCGGGTAGGCGCGGGTGCTTTTTCTTCACAATTCTGAAAAAAGAAAACGAGTGTGAATAGCAGGAAAAATCGAACTTTTACCATAATCTGTGTGCAGGTAATTTTGTATTTAGGAACGGGTGAATAATAACTTCACGATTTGGCAGGTCTAAACGAAAAGGCAAAGTTAGGAAGGAAAATGAACTAGCGAGTTAACCTAAAAAAACGGCCTCCGAGATTCACAAGAAATCTCGAAGGCCGCAGTAATGTCTATTCTAAAGGGTTGCCTACCGCACCACTGTCACGTCTCCCTTCATCAGGATCTTCTGACCGTCAATCAGTTCCACCTCGGCCCACCACACGAACACGCCAGGGTTCACCGGCTCGCCCTTGAAGTCGCCCATCCAGCCTACGCTGCGGTCGTCTGGCAGGAAGTTCTGGTTCACGAACAACTGCTCGCCCCAGCGGTCGTACACCTGAAGGCTCAATATCTTGTTCACCGAGCCTTGGCGCGTGAACAGCGTGAAGGAGCTGTTGTCAGAGTCCGGGTCTTCCGGCCAGATCACGTTCGGCGCATAGATGACTATGTCCCGGTCTACCCGGATGATCGTCCGCGACTCGGCCTTGC
>JBBQSW010000180.1:0-7571 GCA_038213575.1 Chitinophagales bacterium
TAAACGCACATTCAACCCCATTCGGGGTTGTTACACACCCTCCCCGAATTTCATTCGGGGCTATTCATGTTTGACCCCTTCAGGGTCTTTAGTCAATGACATTGCCCTGAAGGGGGTATAACCGGTGTAACTGGCAGTTGACACAGATTTTTGAATGCTCCCCCAAAAATTCATCGGACTTCTATTCAAAGGTAACCATCACTTATACCTTTCAAAAAATCTTAAAAATAAGCATCTGGATCATCCATTTAAATACCATGCTCATGTATCGCACACTTTTTCTTTCGCCATTTTATGCCTCTTGTGGATTGCCTGCGGCAATAAATCGGAGCAATCCAGCAACGTCGCAAATGCGGCAACCGGAGCCAACAAACTGGTTGCCGGAAATTCTTTGTCCATGAAAATCAACGGCGTGGAATGGAAGGCCGACCACAACATTTTCGGCGCGTTTCATCCAAAAGGCTATAACCGAGTGGTCATCACCGCCGTCACCCATGTCGAGGACCTGAGCGCCTGCCTCTGGTACAACGAACCGGAAACCATGGGTGGCTCGCTCGAACGCCTTGAAATCGTGGGGGGATACTACTACGCCATTAAGTTCGAGACCAACTGGGCCTGGGACATCTCCGTGCCATTCAGCCAAAGGCAAGGCGTGCGCAATGTGACGGTGAAGGATTGCAATATCCACCACAGCGGGCGAGACGGGATTAAACTCACTCCGGCCTGCTCCAATATTTCGATCCTGAACTGCGAAATCCATCATACAGGCGCGGGTGTGGATATCAGCATTGTAACGCGAGATATTGATGGCCACTTGCGCTCCGATGGCGCCCATGATGTGGGTGCGGACGAATACGGTTCTGTTACTGCTGTTCAGGGGCCATCGCAAACAACCGGTTTTGATTTTAAAATTTTGGGCAATCCTGTTGCAGCGCAACTTGTTATTGAAGTGGTTGCTGAAAAAAATGTTGAAACAGTGGCGCAAGTCGCGGGTCTGGACGGGCGTGTTTGGCGCAGCAAATCCCTTTCGATCGTTGCAGGAAAGTCTTTGCACGGTTTTGGGACTATTGATTTGCCCAGCGGGGTATATGTGTTGCGTGTGGGCGGTGTTTCTAAAGCATTGGTGTTGAGTCGCTAGAAGGCTTGTTGTAAGGCGGCTGAAACTGGAAATTCACCAGGTGACGGGTAGTCACCTGGTGAATTTACGGTTTCAGCCGCCTTACAACAAGCCCCATTTATCCGATTCGCCCCAAGGCAGTAGCTGTGGGGCGAATCTTTTTTATCCATATCGAGCGTGTTCAAGGATAGTTTTTTGATTGTATCTCGAAAATAAATCAACTTAACAAATCGAATGGACTCGCCTTGTACGATTTTTGCGCCCACGTCGTTCTGAATTATCTCTTGCCGAGGCATGCACTCCCACTTTCGTTATCTAAATTCATGAAAAAAGCAACCCTATTCGCCGTAGCCAATCTTTACTGCTTGTTGTTGGCTTTCCAAGTTTATGCTCAAAATCCTATCCCAAAAGAAACACCAAAGTCGGGAGCTATCGAAGCAATTGATATTGAAGCATTCGCCCCAAAACCTATTGACACCACAGTCGCTCCCACCATTATCGCGTTTGGGTCCTGCAACAAAATGACCAAGCCGCAAACCATGTGGCAGCATATCAATGCAAACAACCCTCAACTCTGGTTGTGGCTCGGCGATATCATATATGCTGACACTTCCGACATGCGCGCCCTGGCTGCCCATTACAAACGCCTGAAAACCACACCCGACTACAAAAAAATGCGTTCCAAAACGCAAATAATAGGCATATACGACGACCATGATTACGGTCTGAACGATGGCTGCGGTGATTATCCAATGAAAAAATCGGCGAAAAAATGCCTCATGGATTTTCTAGATGTACCCATGAACAGCCCGATTCGCAAACGTGAAGGCGCCTATAGCAGCTACACTTTTGGCAAAGGCGCACAGCGTATCAAAGTAATCGTGATGGACACCCGATACTTCCGTGATACCTTACAAAAGGACGCCAGCAAACAACGCCGTTACATTCCCAACATGGAAGGTGAAATGTTGGGCGAGCAACAATGGAAATGGCTTGAAAATGAGCTCCGCTCAAGCACCGCCAACCTCAACATTTTGTGCTCAAGTGTGCAAGTCATTGCGGACGATCACGGCTATGAAAAATGGGGGAACTTTCCCAATGAACGCAAAAGATTGCTCTCTCTTATCTCGCATACCAAACCCAAAAACCTGCTCATCCTCTCCGGAGACCGCCACATGGCCGAGGTGTCAAAAATGCAACTCGAAGGGCTCCCCTACCCTCTTTACGATTTTACTTCCAGCGGCCTGACCCACATTCGAAGTGGTCTGGTTGAATCGAACCACTACCGTGTAGGCGACCTGATTGTCAAGAAGAATTTTGGCTTGCTTAAAATTTCCTGGAATGGAGACAAACCTATCGTATCGCTTCAGGCTCGCGGGCATCAGAACGAATTGTTTCAAGAAATTATAGTGAGATATTGATGGAATGGAGGTGAGCGTGTTCAGAATAGTGTGGCCTACCTAAAATCAATGACTTGAGAATTGATGGGCCAAAGTTGCGGGCATCTTAGCCCTGTCCACAAATCAACTCCATCGAAGCGCTGCAAAGCGCCCGCGAAGCGCCGGAAAGAAATGGTGAAGTGCAAGGTGGGGCTTAGGCAGAGGGCGAAGACTCCTCCAAAAAATACATGTCCACTTCTCCTTTGTTCTTGGCCGTGATTTTCCCCCGGTAATCACAAGTGAATTCATTTTTCAACAAGGCAAAGGTGGTGCCGCTCATGTTGATCTTGCCCGGCTCGCTGCTGCTTTCCATGCGCGCGGCAGTGTTCACCGTGTCGCCCCAGATGTCGTAGGCAAATTTTTTCACGCCGACGATGCCGGCCACTACCTGGCCACTGTGCAATCCAATCCGGATCTCGAAGGGATGTGCCATGCCTTTTTTCCGTTGCCGCACAAAAGCCCGGATTTCCAGCGCGGCACGAGCAGCCATCAGTGCGTGTTGTGGGTTGGATATAGGCAGACCGGATACGGCCATGTAGGCATCCCCAATGGTTTTTATTTTCTCCAGTCCATGCCGTTCGATAATCTCGTCAAATGCCTTGAAGTTCAGGTGCAGTTCACTGACGAGCTCGTGTGGGGAGAGTTTTTCTGAAATCTGCGTAAAATCAACAAAATCAGTGAACAAGACGGTTACCTCGTCGAATTGCCGGGCCATGGCTTGGCCGTGTTCCTTCAATTCGCTGGCCACTTCGGCTGGCAGGATATTGAGCAGCAAATCGTCTGATTTTTGTTTTTCCGACTGGATGATCCGATTCGACTTTTGCTGGTTGCGGAAGTTGCGGAAAATGAAAAAGGACAACAAGGAAAGCAGGAGGATGCCCCCGATATAGAACAGGCGCTGTGTCTTTTGGGTTTGCAACGCTCGATCCTGAAGTTCAAGTTGGGTTTTCTGGAGGCTCACTTGGGTGGCTTGCAGGTTTTTCTCGTTTTCCGCCAGGTTCAGTTGTTCTTGCTTTTCCCGACGGAGGCTTTGCTCAAATTTGAGATCAGCCTGCGTTTTTAAGTAGGCCAACTGTTGCAGCGCTTTTTCCTTGTTGGCGAGGCTGATGGCACTTTGTTTGAGCTCCAACTCCTGTTGCTGTTTGGCAGCAAGAAGGATTTGCTGCTGGAGTTTTGCGTCGGTGATGATTTGGTATTGCCGCAGGGAATCTTCTTTTTTGCCAAATTCAAATTGCAAGGTCTTTTTGGTCACTTCCTTTTGCTTCTCCAGATTGTCAATGCTGTCTTTAAGCCCGATATGCCCCTGATAGGCAAAATAGGCGCTGTCAAACTTTTCTGTTGCCTGGTAAATTTTAGAAAGATAGAGAAATGCGTCGCTGGCAGTACTGAGCGATCCGACGCTTTGGGCCAGATCGAGTGCTTTTATTTCGCAAGCTACGGCCTGAGTGTAGTTTTTCTGTAGAAAATGGACATTTCCAATATTGGCATAGTTGAAGGCTGCGGCTTTTTTGTCATTGATTTTTTCTGAAATCGCCAATGCTCGTTCGTGGTATTGAATAGCTGCAGGATAGTCCACCAGATTGATGTACACATTGCCAATATTTCCGAGGTTGTTGGCGATGCTGGATTGGTTGCCCAATTGTTCGTTGATCTTCAGGGCACGTTGCTTGTATTCCAGCGCTCTTTTGTAGTCCTTAAATTGGGTGTATACGTTGCCAAGGTTGACGAGGTTGCCGGCTACACTGCGCAGGTTATGGGTATTTTCGCTGATGGCAAGTGCCCTTTCATAATAATCTATTGCTCTTGGGTAGTCGTGGAGTTCGTTGTAAATGTTGCCGATATTGCCAAGGCTATTGCCCATGCCGGTTTCATTGCCGGTGCGTTCATTGATACTGAGCGTTTTTTGGTAGTACTCCAAGGCGCGCGGATAATCAAATATGGAATAATAAACCAGCCCGATGTTGTTGTAGTTGTTGCCGATGCCCTGCAAATAACCCATTCGCTCATTGATAGCAAGGGCTTTCTGGTAGTTATCGAGGGCGGTAGGATAATCTGCCTGCGACAGTTTATTAGCGCCCATTGCACTCAAGGCAGCAGCGAGAAATTTTTTATTCGGAAGTTTTTCTGCGAGTTGGATGCCTTTTGCCGCAAACTTTGTTCCGATAGCAGGGTCAATGGAATAATAGCGCCGCGCAATATCCGTAAGCAGTTTTGCCCGGGTAGTATCTTCTTGAAGATAGGTTCTTTCCAGTTGCAGCAATGAATCCAGTTGCCGTTGTTGGGCCTGTCCGTTCCATGAGGTCAAGAATAGGAGCAGGAGGAGACCACAATGTTGGGTCATAAACTAAAGATCTTTTTAGTTTTTATTTCACGCAGATGGGTGAAATAATATCAATCCGCAATAAAGATCACGTTTACACAAGGCGTCACTCGGGTATCATTGGTCGTGGTAGGGAAGGTAGCGAGGCTCGTGTTGTTGATGATTTCCCGGAACGCGTCAATGCGGATGTTGCCAATGGTTTTGGGGAAGTTGAATGTGCCATTTCCGGGTTTGGTAATGCGGTAAAAGGCGTTAGACCGTACCGTTATTCCATAATTCACGCCTCCTTCTAAGGCAATTTCGGGTATGCCAGCCAGCGCATTTTGGTGTACTTGGGTGGATTTGACGTCCTTGGTGAGCAAGACCACAGGCGTAGGCCCGGAAAGGTCCCAAAGGGTCACGCTATAATCGCCGGTAGCGGGAATTTTGATGCCAAATTGGGTGATTTTACCAGACTTTAGCGGGGTAAACCCAAAGCCGTATTCCCAGAAATCAGCCGCGTTTTCGACGGTATCAATGTTAATTAAGGCTTCATTGAAAAAATCGAAAAAGGGGCTTTCTTCGGTTGGTTCTGTATCTTTTGCACAGAACAGAAACAAGGTAGACAAAGAAAGCAGCGCAACAAGGGTAATGATTCTAGATTGCATAGTATGTGACTTTGTTGGGTGATAAAGAGGTCACAAACTTAGACAATTCTACGGGATGAGGATATTGTTTTCAACCTGCACGCTTGTCGCAGCCACACCCGAATCAAACAACCCTTGTTTTTGATGCATTGTTTGAGCCACTCCAAAAAGGTGTTTTCAGGGTGCATGCCGTAATAGTGGTACTTGTCTAATATGTTTTCATGATCGGTAAAGGAGCTAAAATTCGCCTGTTCGACCCGTGTTGTGATATCCTCTGCCGAGTGCCGCAGTCGGTATTATTGTAACCGTTGTTCACACACTTTTTACCCTCCTTGGTCGGCAACCAACAGGATACCTCAGCAATGCCCTATTTTTGGCCGGACAAAACCTGTTTTTATGTGCCGTTTTCAATTTTACCTCCTTTCAATTTTCTTCTTTTTCACCCTTTTACCCGCCGCAGCTTTAGCGCAGGCGGGTGCTGATGCTGCCCAAAAGCCCATCACACTCGAAGACATCTGGCAAAAAGGCACCTTTACCTCTAAAGGAATACCCGGCTTCAACTTCCAAAAGGATGGCGTACACTTCACCCGATTGGAGGGAAAGGCCATTACACAATACGACCTTCGCACCGGCGAACGCTCGGGGATCATTTTCGACGCCGCTACTTTAAAGACGGATATACCCGCTTGGAAAGGCGCATTCGATGGCTATTCGTTCAGTGCCGACGAATCCAAAATTTTGCTGACCACCAACTCCACGCCAATTTTCCGCTGGAGCACCGAAGCCGATTTTTTTGTGTTTGACCAAAAAACTAAAATACTCTCGCGGCTCTTTGAGGAAAATGTGGTGTATATCAAAGACGGCTCCACAGCCGCCAAACAACGCTACGCCAGCTTCTCTCCCGACGGCTCAAAAGTGGCTTTTGTAGTAAAAAATGACCTGTATTTCAAAGACCTAGTCTCTGGAAAAACCACCCGTGTGACCAACGACGGCAGACAAAACGCCCTCATCAATGGCGCCTCGGACTGGGTATACGAGGAGGAATTTGAACTCGTGCAGGCCTTCCAATGGCATCCCGACGGACAATATATTGCCTATCTCCGTTTCGATGAGCGCGAGGTGCCAGAAATGACCTTGGATATGTATCGCGGCGGGCCTTACCCCGAACCCGTCACTTTCAAATACCCCAAAGTGGGAGAGAAAAACGCGCTCGTGACAGCGCACATTTACGAGCTTGCCAGCAGCGAAACGGTAGACGTGAATATCCCAGACCGCGAGCGGAAAGCGGGCCGTTTGGACGATTACCTCCCACGCATCGCCTGGACACCTCGTGGCAAACTTTGCCTGACCTGGATGAACCGCCACCAAAATACACAACGGCTGTTGCTGGCCGATCCAGCCACAGGAACATGTTCTGTTTTACAAGAAGAAAAAAGCAAGTACTACCTCGACCTACACGATGTTATATTCCTGTCTGACGGTTCAGGATTCGTGATGCAAAGCGAAAAAAGCGGCTTCAACCATCTCTACAAATACGATATGAATGGCAAAGAGATAGCCGCTTTAACGAAGGGCGATTTTGACGTTACAGCCTTTTATGGAATAGATGAAAAAAACAGCAAAGTCTATTACCAGGCCGCCAGCAAAACGCCCATGGCCCGCGAACTTTTTGAAACCAATTTGAAAGGCAAAAAAACTAAAAAGATCAACAAGCCCAAAGGCACAAACAGCGCTCAATGGAGCGGAACCTTCGATTATTTTGTACACAATTTTTCCACCGCCAATACCCCGCCCCAATACGCCGTGTGCGACCGAAAAGGGAAAGTGTTGCGCGCTTTGGAACAAAACGCTGAGCTGCGTGGGAAACAAGCCGAATACGGTGTTATCCCCGTCGAGTTCTTCGATTTTAAAACCTCCGACAAGGTGGAATTGAACGGCTGGATGATAAAACCAAGCGCGCCCGAGTTCCAAAACCAGAAACTTCCCGTGCTGATGTTCGTGTACGGCGGCCCTGGCAGTCAGCAAGTCACCGATGCCTGGAAAGGATCGAATTACGGGTGGTTTCAGAT
>JBBQSW010000181.1:0-7533 GCA_038213575.1 Chitinophagales bacterium
GCCGAAGAAGTTGCTGTAAAACTCAGAAAGATTTCAGACAGAGTAAAAGGACATCCCAATTATTTTTCACATCATTCATCGGTTGACAGAGAAGTAAGAGAATATGTTGAATATTTTGCAAAGAATAATAATCGTCAGAACTTTTGTATTTCATGCACATCTACATTAGAACTCGGTATTGACATTGGAACTGTTGATGAAGTTGTTCAAATTGATGCAACTCATAGTATAGCTTCTTTGATTCAAAGAGTTGGCAGAAGTGGACGAAAAGAAGGAGAAAGTAGTAATTTATATTTGTATGCTACAAATGAATGGAGTTTACTTCAATCAATTGCGTGTTGGTTATTATACAAAGAAGGTTTTATCGAGCCACCACAAAAAAACGAGAAACCATATGATATTTTAGTTCATCAAGCATTGTCAATAACCAAAGGTCATTCAGGCATAAGATTGACTGAATTAATAAATCAACTTAAAGAAAATGCTGCATTTAAGCAAGTTGAGTTATCAGAAATTGACGAAATACTTAAACACTTAATTGAAATAGATTTTCTTGAAAAATTACAACACGAAGTAATAATTGGTGTAGAAGGTGAAAAGGTAATAAATAGTCGTGACTTTTATAGCGTATTCAAAACACAAGAGAACTTTAAAGTAGTAAATGCTGGCAATGCAATTGGAGACATACCATTTTCACCACAAATTATTGAAGATGAAAATATATTTCTTTCCGCTAAAATTTGGAAAATAAGATTCGTTGACCACAAAGCCAAAAAGATAGAAGTAATACCAACAAAAGACGGAAAGAAACCAATGTTTTTTGGCGGTGGAGCTATAATACATCAAAGAATAAGAGAGAAAATATTTGAAGTCCTCTATTCTAAAACAGACTACGATTTTCTTGACCAACCAAGTTGTGATGAAACAGAAATACTACGTAAAGACTTCTCCGTGTTCAATATAAATGACTTACAAACCGAACGACCTCTGCTAACAGCAGAAAAACATCTTCAACTATTTACATTCACAGGGACACGAATAAACAGAACTATTCAATTGTTATTAAATATTGCAGGAATTAAAAATACGCTTGACGACAGCAGCAGTTCATTTGAAATTGAAGTGCCTAAACAAGAATTGATTTCGAAATGGAGCTTTTTGTCTTTTCCACTTGCGGACATTGACATTCATATTTCAACTCTTTTACAGACTAATCCTGCTCTTTTGGATTTTTCAAAATGGGGAACGTATTTACCAGACAACTATAAAATTAAACTTTTAAAGGACAGATACTTTGACATTGAACAAACTGTACAACTTTTAACCAAAATGAAACTAATTGGAAACGTAACTGGTTAGCATGTTTTATATCCGTGTCTAATCAGTGTCATCCGTGTTCCATTCGCACACGGATGACACTGATTAGACACGAATTTTTGTAGATTCCAACGGCGGATAAGTAGTTACATTTGTATTTGTTATCGGGCAATTGAAAACGTCTAACCATTTACTATTTCCACCGGTACTCATTATCTCCCCCATCCACATCCGGAATCGTCGTCCCCCCCAACTCAGCCGACTTTACCGTTTTGCCTTCAGTGCAAGCCACCCGAACGTTTTTCTTCCCATCCCGCCACACTGCAGCCGTCTGATGGACAATCGCTTTTGTACCATCGGTATATTCTACCACGAGATGAATCGGCACAGGAATATTGCCCTTGCGCTCCACCAAAATGACTTGGCAATTCGCCGCTTCGTCCTTTATCACCCCCTGAATACCCAGGTCAGGGTAACCCCAATCAAAAAACCAGGGTTTCCAGAACCAGTCCAGATTTTGCCCTGAAGCATCGTTCCAGGTCTGGAAAAAATCGAAGGGCGCCGGGTGTTTCCCTTTCCAGCGGTTCATGTACTCGGTCATGCAATGGTGGAATTTCTCGTAACCCAACAGGTCCAGCAAGGTAAAATACGCCTGCGATGGCCGCTGATACGAAGCATTGCGGTAGGCTGTGCTCAGGTTGCGCGATTTGACCATGGGCGGCACATCGTTTTCTGTGCCCGCAATGGCCGAGTAGTCGCGCACACGACCTTCTGTGTGGTTGGAAAGCGAATCCGAAAGCAGATAATCAAAAAATGCGGCCCATCCTTCGTCCATCCAGGCGTGGTCTTGTTCGTTGATCCCCATCATGAAAGGAAAATAAGTGTGGCTCACCTCGTGGATGGTAAGGGTCATGGGTGAATTGGGCGCGGTGCTCACATCATTGCACATCATGGGGTATTCCATGCCGTCGTCGCCGTTAAAAACGGTCATCACAGGATATGGAAAGGGGTAGCCGGGCAACCAGGTGCTCATCAAACGGATGCCCTCGGCGGCGATTTTTGCCACTTGAGGATAGTCGGAAGACGCCGTGTTGTAAGCCGCACTGACGAAGGTCCGGCGGCCCGTTTTGTCGTCAACGACCACAGAAGTGGCATCCCAGTTGTAATGGTCGCTGGCAGCGAAGGCGAAGTCTGGAACGTCGGAGGCTTTGAACCGAAAGGAGGTAGCCGCTGAACTTCCCGAAAGTTGTGGCTTACGATAAACCCCGCCCCCTTTCAACTCTTTTTCCGAAAAAACCGAGATCACTTCCGCGCTCGATTGGGCTTTCTCCCAACGGGAAAAATAGTCGGGGGTCAATATTTCCTTCGCATTCTGCCATTCGCCCGTGGCCCACACCTGAAATCCTGCCGGCATTTTGATGGTAACGTCGTAGTCGGCAAAGTCGTGGTAGAATTCCTGCTGTCCAGTGTAGGGATGGCTGGCCCATCCATTCAGGTCGTCGTAGACGGCGATTTGTGGATACCAGTAAGGCACAAAAAAGGTAGTGCTGTCGCACACACATTCGCGCGCAGAGCCTTTGGTTTCAGGCAAAGTGTACGACCAGCGTACCGTGAAAGTGGCCGATGATTTTGGCAGTACGGGCGTTTTATTCAAAGAAACATCCAAGAAAGTATTGGAGCGGTTTTGATCGCTGGCTTCCACCGTTTTGCCGTTGTATGTGAGGTTTTCGATGCGGGTGCCTTCATCCGTCACATCGCTGGCAGCCACTTCAAAAGCCCGTTGCACACCTTTTCGGTAGCGGTCGTGCTGGAGTTTGAAACGCAGGATTTTGAGCGTGTCGGGGCTGTTGTTGAAATAGGTGATGGATTCTTCGCCAGAGAGCCTGCGGGTTTTTGGCTCAATGCTGGCGGCGATGGTGTAGGCAGCGCGGTTTTGCCAATAGTTGGGGCCGGGCCTTCCATCCCAACTGCGGGTGCCGAGTTCGTAAGGTTTTAGGTAATTGCGGGGGACAAAGAGGGTTGTTTGGGCGGAGATAACCGTGAGGGCCGTGAGAAGCGTAAGGGCCGTGAGAAAATGACGAAACATAGCCGTATTTTTAAAAAATCAAGTGACAAAGAACGGGAGAAAAAGCCGTTTCCCAGAACAAAGGATATTCTGCCAGAAGGGCCTGAAAAATTTAAAAAAGTAATCGAAAGACGAACCTATCCTTCTAAACCGAACATAATTTTTAGCCGTTCCCATTTTCAGGCACAGTACACTGAGAAAGTGTCATAATATAGACAAAAAATATTCCTTTTGGCATACTTCAAAAAAATACATTTGCCCTACGAAATTTCGCTGGAACACAATTTATAGGAAACAACCCTGTGCTGGTGTAGCTCGTACTATACGCCCAATGGAATCCCACCACATCGTCTTTCCAAACTCAAACTGTTCATTTTTAACCTAATTCATTGCATGTTTAAAAAATTTCTTCTCCCGGTGGCGGCCTTTTTGCTGCTCGCTTTCAACGCTTCTGCCCAGCACCGAACCTGTGCCGCCGAGGAAGTACTCGCCCAACAACTGCTGGACAATCCAGCCATGCTTCAAGAAATCGGAAACATTGAAAACCACACACAAAAGTTTATCCAAGAAGGAGCTGTGAGCGACCGCGCCGTGATCACCATCCCGGTGGTGTTCCATGTGGTGTACTATAACAGCACTCAGAACCTATCGGATGCAAAACTTATGTCGCAACTGGATGTCTTGAATGCCGATTTTCGCCGCACGAATGCCGACGCCGGCAATACACCCGCAGCGTTCCAAGGCGTAGCTGCTGACTGCGAGGTCAATTTTTGCCTTGCAACTCAGGACCCTAATGGCAATGCAAGCAGCGGTATCCAGCGCCGCAGCACGACCGTCAACGGCTTCGGCACGAATGACAATGTGAAATTCTTCTCTTCAGGCGGCCTCGACATTTGGGACCGCAGCAAGTACCTCAACATCTGGGTATGCAATCTCTCTGGTGGATTGCTTGGCTACGCTCAATTTCCGGGCGGCCCGGCGGCTACCGATGGCGTGGTATGCGACTACGCCTATTTTGGCACCATCGGTGCAACCCCTCCTTTTGACAAGGGCCGTACTGCCACCCACGAAGTAGGCCACTGGCTCAACTGCTACCACATTTGGGGCGATGACGGCAGTGCTTGTACCGGCTCAGATGGAGCAAGTGACACGCCCAACCAGGCTGACGAAAACTACGGCTGCCCTTCCTTCCCACAAATCAGCTGTAGCAATGGCCCCAACGGCGATATGTTCATGAACTACATGGACTACACCGACGATGCTTGCATGAATGTCTTCTCTGCCGGCCAGAAATCGAGAATGCAATCCTTGTTTTCTTCGGGTGGAGCGCGACAGTCATTGGCCAGCTCCCCCGGTTGCAACGAACCCAGCGGCTGTGGTACGCCAGCAGGCCTCGCGGCTGCCAACATAACCCAAACCAGCGCTACCTGCAACTGGAACGCAGTGGGCGGCGCAACAACTTACACTTTTGAGTGGAAGAAAAATTCGGATCCTACCTATACCCTTGTTCCCAACCTTACCAGCACCACGCATACTTTGAATGGCTTAACTTCCGGAACACTTTATGACTACCGGGTAAAAGCGATTTGCAATGGGCAGGAAAGCAGCTATGGTTCCGCACAGTTCACGACCGCTTCCAACTGCTCTGACCAGTACGAGACGAACAATACCAACGCTACCGCAAAATCTATCCCGATCAACACGGCCTTTACGGCACAAATCGCAACCACGACAGACAAGGACTATTACAAATTTGGGAATACCAGCAGCCAGAAGAATATCAAGGTGGAATTGACCACTTTACCCTTCGACTACGATTTGAAGCTTTACAGGGGGACTGTTTTGGTAGGCACTTCAGAAAACGGCGGTACTGCGAACGAATTGATTGTCTTAAACAACGCCACCGTTTCATCCAACTACAAAGCGTATGTGTACGGCTACAACGGCGCGTGGAGCAATACCCAGTGTTACACCCTAAAGGCCAGTAGAAGATCAACCTCCTGGCGTACCGACGGCACCGACACGGAGCCAGGCGAAGAAATCGCGCTGGAAGTGATTTTTGAAAATGCAGGCTTTGGTCTTTACCCAAACCCTGCCACCGAGCAGGTGATGGTGGAAGTGCCTATGGAAGTAGATGGCAAAGTAAGTGTGACCATCCTTGATCCATCCGGCAAAACCACCCTCGCGCAGCAGAAAATGCTCTCGAAAGGCGAAAATCAATTCAACTTCGACATTAGCAGCCTGCCAAACGGCGTGTACTTCGTGCAAGTGCGCAACGGGGAGATTGCTAAGACGCGGAAATTGGTGGTGCAGAAGTAGGATATTTACGAGTTAGTTTTCGTTCTATAAAGAGCAGTCGGTCATTGGGGGAATGCCCAATGATCGGCTGTTTTTTATAGAGATTTGTGGTCTATTCCACTTTTACAATTTTCCCACTTTGAGTAATAACCCCTTTCCACTGCAATTGCCAAACATACAATCCCACCGGAATGTTTGACAAATTAAGCGTAGTCTCAAAATCCTGAAGCATCACGGATTCAATTTCGCGCCCGAAAAGATCATACAAAACATAACGAGGAGCAACTCCTACCAAAGCGGGCAATTGAACGCGAATTTCAGTAGAAAAAGGATTGGGGCCTATGCTTATATGGGGTAGAGCAGGCAACTCGTGTATGCCCGATGTGCCCACCATTACTTGACGGCAAAAAGTATCAGCGGCATAGGCATTGCTGACAATTAGGCATACATTGTAAGTACCTGGCATCGCGTAAGTGTGAACGGGATTCGTATCCTGGCTCGTGGTGCCATCTCCAAAGGTCCATTGCCAGCTGGTGGGCAGATAGGAAGATACGTCTGTAAAGGTTACGTTCAATGGATTGAGGGTGTCTTCTGTATCATAGCGAAAAAGGGCTACGGGAAGGTTGTTTATCCCTAAGGTGTCACATGCGGATTCGTCTATGGGGCCTAGGCGGTAGTTGGGGTAGTAAAGGCTTGGGCCAGAGCAACTTCCCGGTAATTGGATTGCACGTTGGCGGAAGTTGCAATCAACTCCTGAGCGATTCGGGAAATCAATGATATGCATATATGAACTTCCGCCCGCCCAAATATACAACTTGCCATCAGGGCCATGTTGCATGAAGCCAAATGCTGTAGGTACATTAAACGAATCTACGGCGCCGTCCCATTCAGCAATATCCACCTTTGATGCCATCAAGTCACTCGCAGACAAATCGTATTGACATAGTGCATTACTGCCGTTGCTGGTAGAGTAAAGAAAACGACTGTTCTGAGAAAATGACCCTGCGAAATTCCATATACTGGTTCCTGATAAAAAAAGCGGTTGGGAAAGAAGCCCCGAACAGCGGTCAAAGTCGTATACGGCCATCCCGACATTTGCATGGTTGATAAGGTAGCGTTGGCCGTCAGGCGAAAATTCTGACCAACCATAATAGGTAAATTCATTCATTGCCGGGTTATCCAAAACCTGTTCCCAAGGGCCTTCCAACCCATAGGGAGTCAGTAACCAACGGTAAAACTTTTCTACTTGGCTGTCGGGCAACAATATCCACCAGTCACGCCCATTGGCGTGTCGATTGGCCGAAGGTTCTTGAAAACACCCTGTCAGAATTTCCTGGCCCTTCACAATCACCTCGCCCTTGCCCTGCACTGCGCCGACATCAATATAATGGGCTACAAACCGATTAAATTCACACGGTTGTGGTGAAATTGGCAGGTTAACACTAATGCTAAACATAATGTATTGATTCGCTGAAAATCCGGGCACGGTAACGCCCGCCCCATGCGAATGACGCATATAGCCATATTTATCACAATCATAATCATTTGGAAGCAAAGAGTCCCCGTTTTCCATCATCTCATGGCTGGCATTCCTGACAGAGCATCCATTGGAATAAAATGCAGGATTACCTTTTTCATCGCTTAAAAAAGTCATTGTTCGATGAAAGTTGTATCCGCTATTGACCGTATAAACATTAGGCCTAATATCGTTAAAATCAATATAGAAATTATTGTAATTGCCATGCATCCAAATATTGTCATATTTTTGGCTGCTCGTAGAAAAAGGAATGCAAAGGGTCGCGTAAAAAAGCAAGTAACGCATATTTCTATATTATAGACCTAGCTATTGCGAT
>JBBQSW010000182.1:0-7506 GCA_038213575.1 Chitinophagales bacterium
GGTGGGTTCGTTTACCCAATATCCCCTGCGTTTGGCTTGGGCCATCACCATCCACAAAAGTCAGGGAAAGACCTTTGACCGCGTGTTGATTGACCTGGGAGGTGGCGCATTTGAGCACGGTCAATTGTACGTCGCGCTGAGCCGCTGTCGCACTTTGGAAGGCGTGGTGTTACGACACCGCATTAGGCCGCAGGATATAATTACCGATGAGCGGGTGGTGGAGTTTTATGAGGGACGGTTCAGAGAATGAATAGTAGACTTGTTGCGGTGGAGGGCTTGAATGCGTGAATGGTGTAACTTGTTTATAGAATTGTGTAATGGTTTCAAGACCCATCAGCTACACCTTTGTCGTGCTGATTAAAACACTACGCTTCCTTTTACTCATTTTTTTATTTGCTCCCTTTCTTAAGGGAGACTTGAACCTGAATCCGATCGCTTTTGGCGTTCCAAAACCCCTATTTCCTGATTCTTTCTTGCGTAAGGATTTTGCTTGAAGGCTGCAGCGCTTGACGACTCAAGCCGTTTTCTGCTTTCTTGTATGGTTCGCGGTGTTTTAGTTGTGTTCTGGTCTTGATGCCCAGGGCACGACCAAATTCGTATTGCTTGTTGCAGCAGCGCCCCTTAAGCCATATTCCCTTAACCCCGGTTCTAATCAAAGTAGGGCAGAATCATAATTTATCTAAAATCATGTACCGCATTAAATTAGATGTATTAACCAAGATTGTATGTTTGACAATGCTCATTCCATTCATCACCTTAAACTTGTTTGCGCAATCGGCTCGCTGCGGAATTTATGAAAAAGGAAAATCCATAGACTACCACGCTCAAACAGATCAAACAACTTGCACAGACAGCGGTTGCTTCCACCTCAGCTTGGAAGGGCCTTTTACACCACAAGAAGAAATCACGCTTTGTGCCGTTTTTAACTACATCTCCACCCTTGTTCAGGCACAAATTCCCAATGCTTCCGTAGGTGTCTATATTGTGAAAGAGGTGTTTATTGATCCTCAAACAGGTGATATGGACCGTGAAATAGCGGGAACTGCGTCTCCAGTGTTCTCCAAGTTTGATTGTGGCATAGCCAATAGTGCGATTTTGGGCGCGCTTCAAGGTATAGCCCAGGGAGGGCTTGGAGAAGGATATATTCGGCTCAATTCAAATCTTGAGTGGCACGCTTATGACCCCAATGATCCAAGTACAGACAGTGTGCCAGCAGGTACTTTCGACTTGTATTCGGTGGCGTTGCACGAAGCTTTTCATTTGTTGGGTTTTGCTTCCAATATCAACACCCTGGTAGATGCCGGTGGATTGCCTATCGGTGGTGGCTCCAGTCTTGGCAACATATATGCTCGCTGGGACACCTATTTGTATTCAGAGATTCAGGACAAGTTCCTGCTCCGAAATGTATCTGGCGAAACGGAATGTTGCGACCAAAAGGAATTTGACAACGAACACTTTACCCTGCCTGGTGACATAGAACATTTGTGCGCGACCGACCTTTATTTCCGTGCCGCAGGGGTGAATATCGCCGAAATAAACTCGATTGCTGGTCAAAACACCACCAACACCCTGAGCCATCTGCCAGACGCTTGCAATGGTGGGCTTCATGTGATGAACCCCTTTCTCTTGTCCGGCGAAAAACGACGCAGCCCGACCAGCGACGAACTAGCCATCCTTTGTGCGCTGGGTTATTCGGTGGCGAACTGCGGAACGACCCCTTGCAGTTTGCAGGCAGAAAACGAGGCGCTTTCCTCCCTGGAACAGGGCAAAGTATTGATGTTCAATCAATTTGATCTGACAGCAAACGATATTTTCCCATCAAACGGAATATTCTCCTACGATATGACCTGCGGCAATGTGCCCAGTACCGCCTACCAAATCAATGGCCCAGCCATCACCATCCAAACCGCAGGATTGCAACCCGGCATCTATCACTTTTGCTACACGATCACGGGTTGCGATGACCAATGTGACGCTGCCACGGTAACCTTTTTGGTGACAGAGCCCAGCGGAGGAATATGTTGCAGTCAATTAAATGGCTGCAATATCAACTGTCTGGGCGATATGGAATCCTTTGTTGGGGACGCCGATATGAGGCTATTGCTTTGTCAGTGTGCAAGTGCGAACGAGGATATGTGTATGTTTCACGTCAATGGGTCTAATCAGGTCAACTCCCCTGATCTGTTGATCAACAGTGGAACAATTGGTACTTGCACGGGTGAAATTGTCACCGTGCCAGTCCCCAGTGGCAACAAGATGTTGTATTTGGGAACCGCTAATTTCCCACCCCCATTTGACCAAAACCGGGAAGCCGTTTGCTTTCCGCTTTGCGAACCTATACTTCCCAACGATGGAGTGAAAGTCCGTTTTTTAGCATCAACGCAAACGTGTCTTGCCAACAACCCAAGGGCAAGGATTGAGTTTACAAGCGCCCCGCCTGTGCCTTTTGAAATAGTTTATACGAATCCCGGGATTACAGGAGGGCCATTTTTTGTGCCATTCCTTTCAAAAGTGACCGACGATCCACCGTTTGTGCCGCATCAGACGCAGCCAATCACCAACAACTCCGATTCAGCATGGAATTACCTTTTGCTGAGTTCGGACATTGAATATTTCCCAAACTTCAACACAGGCCTTAGTGCTTTTTATGACAACATCGAAGTGCTGCTCACCCGAAACTTCAGCAGCCGATACACCATCGCCGCCTCAGTTGTTCCGGGTACACCTTACCTGAATGGGGTGGTCATGATAGATTACACGGTATGCAACACAACCGCCGATCAAACCCATGAGATTGGTTTTCAGGCGGCTTTGCCACTTGGAATGACGTTTGTACCCTCTACAGAATTTCCAACACTGAGCATTGCTGAACCGGCAGATTGGCTGCTCCCGGGCGCCTGCAAGCACTTGTACCTGACGGCGCAAATAGACAATAATGCTGCGCTCATTGGTCAGATATTGAACGTGACCCTGAACGTTACGGGTTTGCCCATTGCCTGTTGGAAAGAAACAAGTGTAACCAGCGAAATAACGCCCATCGAAAACCCGTCGTCTGCTTTTACCTGCCCCTGCATGGGCCTTCAAGAACTCAACATTGACGCAGGTGACCCTTCCACCGACCCGAACGACCCAAATGTAATCTTGACGCCGATTTTCGACACAGAAATCCCTGTCCATACCCTGAGCAGTGTTTACTCGCCCAATACCTTGTTCAATACCTGCCTTGCCATCAAAGGCAATTTGCTCATTGACAAAAACTACGACCTTGCCATCATTGGCGGGGAGCTGCGGATGCAGCCAGGTGCGAAAATCATAGTGGCTTCTGGTGCGCAATTGACCCTCCGATCTATAAACAACGGCGTCGGCACCGCGCAGGGCATCCACGGCTGCGACCAAATGTGGCGAAGCATCGAAGTGAAGCCAGGCGGGCGTTTGAGGCTAGACAGCAATGTTATTCAAGATGCCGAATTTGCGGTGGACATCAAAAGCACCGCCGCTGCCACGAGCACATTTTTCTGCAATTGGAACGACTTCGACCGCAATCATGTGGGCGTCAGGGTGGACAACGATGTTTTTGCTTCCCTGAATCAGCCTTCCGGGTTTTTAAAAAACAAGTTTAGGGCGACGAGTGGGTTGTTGCCTCCATTTAGCGACGAGCTCCTCAACTGGGAAGCCGAACACCCTTTTGCAGGCCTTTTTGTTCGAAATACGCCGTTTTTCGTGGGTGCAAAGGGGGATTGGGACTCTGACAACCTTTTTGATGGCTTGCGCAATGGAATCATTGCAGACAAAGCCGCCCTTTTTGTGTATTATGCTACCATTCAGCACTTACAAGGCGAGCTAAGCATGGCCCAAACACCTACCATTGGCAATTCCCGAAGGGTTGGAATATTTGCCAGAAAGTGTGACAAAATGGAGGTGATGAACAGCCACATCATTGAGGCTTCGAGGGGTGTATTTGCCATAGGGGCATCCGTAAACTTTTGGAACAACTTGGTTGATAAGGTAGATATTGGCTTAGATATTCACGCCCCTACCCACCAGAGTATTGTCATTCAGGGCAACGAAATTTATTTCCGCGGCATGGGGGTCAATATCACAGAGGCCGAACAAGCCTTAAAAGTGTACGTGGGCGACAACGACCCAATAGCATTGATACCTTCTGATATTGTCACGCTAAACAAAACGGCGATTGCGGCTGGTGCAGGGGCAAAGGTCAAATTGCTGAATGCTAAGATTTGGAACAACAAAATACACATCCCGAACTACGGCGTGGGGATCAGCCTTGGTCTGGCTGGAAACTGGAGGGTACAGGAGAACGAAATCACCTATCAAAATGCGAGTTCGCCACCCGGCGGGATGATTCTGGATGGCGTTTTATCCTTGCTTTCCAACAACAATTACTTTTACCGAAACACGGTTTTGGGGGACAACCCAGCGGCCAATTTGCAAGGATTTTCTTTGTTTTACTCACAGAACAACGTGTTCTGTTGCAATAGAACAAATGGTACTGCTTACGGGTTTGCGGCAACAGGTGTTTGCGCGGGCACCAAACTCAGACATACTGAAATTGGTAGCCATCGAATAGGCTTGTATATCCCCTATGGCTACATAGACGACCAGCTATTGGCTGGAAACCAGTGGAACGGCGCCTATTCAGCCTATTCAGCGCAACATCTAGGCTCGCAATTGGATATCCAAAACTCAAACTTTAAAGTAGAATTGCCCAAGATGCTCCCACTTTGGCCGACGTCTCCATCATCTACGGCTGCTCCGGGCCAATGGTTTGGCTCCAACATGACAGGTCAATCATCGGGCAGTTGTGCTTCCAATATGATTGAATGCCCCTTGCCGCCGATCCCTGACCCCGGAAACCCGCCACAAGATTTTACAAAAAGTGAAAAACTGACGGCTTCCTACACTTTTGGGTCAACGCCCTATGAAGCAATGCTGCAATTCGAGGGTGGCCGCAGCCTCTACGCTAAACTAAAAGAAAATGGTGAACTATTGGGGAAAAACGAGGCAATAGATCGTTTTTATGCTTCCGAAACTGGCGAGGATATTGGCACACTTTACGAAATTGACCGGCAAATTGCCGAAATGTGGACAACAGGCGCGGCCACCCCAGTGCGAATGACGGTACCCGAAATTCTGGCATTAAACAAAAACCTGGTCGCTTCTGGCACCTTGGTGGCCAACCGGAAAATTGTCAACCAAATCTATTTGGAAAGCACCGCATCAGACATTTTCACGCTCAATGCATACCAGCAAAAAACGCTTTTGGCTTTGGCTTCACAGTGCCCCAAAGTCGGCGGCGAGGCCGTGCTCCAAGCCCGAATGCTGTATGCCAGATTGGTTGCGACTACCTACTTTGACGATGGCGTTTTGTGCCAAAACAATGGAAACATCACAAACGTTACCAACACAGCCTCCCAATACAAAGCTGCACTGGCGCCCAACCCATCTTACAACCAGTTTAGGCTACAAGTGTCTGGCTTGCCAAGCAGTTCGAATTTGCTGCTGAAAATCACCCATCCAAACGGTGAGACGTTGAAAGAATTAAGGTTACAGAATGGTGAAACCATAGACCATGTCTTACCCTCAGGCTTTTACTTTTGCTATGTTTATGTGGGAAGGGAGTTGGCTGATGTGTTGAAATTGGTAGTTGTGCATTAATTTCTGATGCTTTACGCGTTAAGGAACGCGGCACCAATAACTTAGTGATTTGATGCCACCCTTTGTTCCATTATACGGCCCCTATTTTTCTTTAAATAGCCCCACTATTCGCAGAAAGATAGGGTTGTCTGATGAAAAAATGGTTGACCTGAAATGACTAAGTTATTGATGCCGCGTTCCTAACGTTCAGATTTTCCGAGCGGCGTAGGTAATTCATGGGTACTTAGTGACCTTGTGTGTAATATTCGTTTTATTTGGGCCACGCACACAAAAAAATCACACAGCATGAATGCCGTCCAATTTTGTAAAAAATCCTGCACCTTGACGTGGGTATTCCTCCTGCTTCTCTCTGGCGTCCTTGGGGCCCAGCATTCCCCCTATCTGCCTGACGCAAGCTATAACCCGCTGAAAGTCAATGTGAATTTTATCATTCTTCAGCGGCAAGATGGTTCGGGTAATTTTCAGGACAATGCTGCTGACCGAACTTTTCTTCAAGGCATGATTAACGTGACCAACCAGGTTTTTGCAAACTTGGTGGATCGGAACCAGGAATATTACCCTGGGCAGAATCTGCCTTTTTTGCCCAATGCCAAGATCGAGATCTTACCCCATTTTATATTTAGAAAGGACGAAGCAGGGTGGAACAACCGCAATGACACCAATTTTGCTGGCGTACCTTATTTGTCGGGCTGGTATTTGGACTCCTTGGACCGCGAGATATATAACCATGATACCCTGCCCAAAGCCATCAATCTGTATTTTACAACGGACGGACAACTTCACGAACAGATGGTAGTACTGGGTACCACTACAGATTATGATAAGCTCGTATTTTTCAAACAACATGCTGCAAGCGAAATACCCACGGTACCAACAAGGGGTAATACGGAGGAACAGTATCATTCCATGCGATGCCATGTAGCCAATGTGTGGCTAAAACTTTGGTGGAAACGCAAAGTACTGCAGGAACCAGACTGGACGATGGAATATGAGGCAGGGAAAAGTATTGCCCACGAACTGGGGCATCTTATGGGATTGAGCCATACTTCTGACAAACATACACATGCCTTGATGCGCACTCGGTTTGGAGGCGTGCGAGATTATATGACTACCACTGAAATCGCCAAGATCCATCAAACCTTTGGCCAGTATCCCTCCTTGTGGCAATTTGTAGACGGAGCGGTAGTTTATGGCAGCCCCAACGCAGACTGGGTCGTAGCAAGTAATGAGACTTGGACGGGAAACAGACGCTTCTACGCCAACGTCCTCGTAAAAACCGGGGCTACCCTGACCATTGCTGCCGAAGTGATACTGCCCAATGCTGGTACGATTACGGTAGAACCTGGGGCTAACCTACAGATAGATGGAGGAGCGGTCAGGCGGGTAAATGGTACCGTAGAAGGCTTGTTCATCGGCGACACGCCTAAAAACTAGGGCCGCATCCGCTAACTAATCTAGGAATTGTATAGAAATGGCAGAATAAAAGCGCCTTGTTTTCTCAACAATCTGCGGCGAAAATCCTTCCTTTGGGGCAACTAAAATCGTCTAATTGTATTCATGCCCCATCTTTCAAACAAATATTCGCACATGAAAAACGCTACCTGCCTTCTGCTCCTCCTTTTTTGTACGCATGTCGCAACGGCTCAACGCATTGCGCCGGAACGCCGTCCTGGAGAAATCATCATTCAACTAGAACCTGGTTCAAAGCTTCAAACGGCTCTTTCTGAGCTGAATCGCATGGCGCCGGCAAAATTTTCTTTAAAAACCAGCTTGGCCAAGGATTGGAATATTTATCTCCTAAAAGTGGACGAGAACCAAGACAACAGCGCA
>JBBQSW010000183.1:0-7487 GCA_038213575.1 Chitinophagales bacterium
TTTGACCACAATGGTGCGGCCATCGAGTTCCGTTTCGTTGAGTGCGTCAATGGCTTTGTCAGCCTCTTCATCGTTGTCCATTTCAACAAAACCGAAGCCTTTGGAGCGGCCGGTCATTTTGTCGTGGGCGATGGAGCACGAGGACACTTCACCGAATTGCTCGAAAGCAGCGCGGAGATCGTCTTCGATAGTGTCGTAGTTTAATTTTGCTACGAAGATGTTCATTGCGAAAAAATGAAAAAAATGAAAAAAAATCGAGCATCGACTTGTTGCAGCAAAATCATCTTCAAACAAAAAAAATGCCGGGTAAGAATGGCTTGCCTTTGGGTTGCGATACTCAGTGAACGGAGCAAAGGTATAGTAAGAATCTGTTGGTTGTTAGAAAATTTAAAAAAAGTGTGGTGTAGGCCTGTTTCAATCCATTGGTTTGCACCGTTTTGTCGAGAATTTGTAAAACTTCATTCTCCCAAAACTGCCACACATTTCAATTCTATTGCGATAGGCGTAGGCAATCGGTCAATCCCCACAGTCGTGCGACAGGGCTGATTCTCCTTGAAATATTCGGCATAAATGCGGTTAAAAGTGTTGAAATCGCGCTCCATGTTTACCAGAAACACGGTCACGTCTACAAGATCTTCCCATTTCGCACCGCTGGCTTCCAGCACAATACGGACGTTTCGAAACACGGAATGCACCTGCGCTTCGAAATCAAAATCGTTGTAATTTCCTGAGGGAGAACGGGTTAAACCCGGAACACCGTCCGTCGCCGGATCACGAGGACCGATTCCAGAAAGGAAAAGTAAGTTGCCTGCCCGACGAGCGTGTGGGTAAAGCCCCACTGGTTTAGGGGCGTTGGGAGCGTCAATTTTCATAAGGCGAAGGTAAAGATGTACTTCAACGTGCTGCACTGGATTTTTAAAAATTGTTACTGGTTGAACTACGAAAGTGATACCGCTGGCAATTTCAATTCTAAGCCATTTCTAAGGTCTCGCATAAGGTTTGGCTCTAGGTTTGCAGGCAAATTTTTGAACAAAACTCACTGCTCATGCGACACTTCTATCTTTTAATGTTCTTGCTTTTATGCGGAACGGCTTCTGCTCAAACCCCCACTGACGGGTTGATGATGCCCCAAGGCCAACTTTGCATCCTCGGTCAGTATTCCAACAGCCAATGGGAAAACTACTGGGAAGGCGAAACCAAACGCTCCAATCTAAACCTCGGCTCGTTGACTACACAGAGCGCGATGCTCATGGGCAACTATGGCATCACAAAAAACCTGAACGCTATGATTGGTCTGCCTTATGTGTGGACTAGTTCTGACGTGAGTTATATCACTGGACAAAAAGGGCTGCAGGATCTCTCCGTTTTCCTGAAATATCAGGCTTTGGAAATTGAAGCTGCGGGCGGTGCATTCAAAGTGCAGGCTACTGGCGGACTCTCTACACCGGTCAGCAATTATACACCAGACTTGCTTCCATTCAGCATCGGTTTGCACAGTCAAACAGCTTCATTGCGTGCCGTCCTAAATTACACCGCAGACTTCGGACTGTATGTGACCGCGCAGGCTGGGCATACCTGGCGGGGCAACACGACCTTGGATCACAATGCCTACATTTTTGACAACCAGTTGATATACAGCGATGAAATGCCTGTGCCGAATGTATTCGACTATGCTGCTCGGCTGGGCTTTATCAAACCTCGCTTTCAGGCTGAAGTTTGGTACGATGCTTTTACGGGTCTCAGCGGCGACGATATTCGTTACAACGAAACGCCTCAGGCCAGCAATAAAATGGCTGCCGGACAGGCCGGAGTATTCGGCAAATATTTCATCACCAAGCGGTTTGCACTTTTGGCAGCCGTCAGCCAGGTATTGAGTGGTCGCAATGTTGGCGAAGCGTTGACCTGGACCGCTGGAGCAACTTATTTTCTGGACATCAACAAAAAAGGGGAAGAAGAAGTAGGAAAGTAATCTGAACCCTCAACTTCCTATAGCCAACGAAAAGTGGTTTTGAAAATTGAACGTTTGTAATCAATTAAAAATCAGGGGATTTCAATCAATCAAATCATCAAAATCACTTTAATCACAGTGTCGTTTCACCATACAAAAATTCATTTTCAATGAAAAAGATAAACGCTCTTTATACGATTACCGCTCTGTTCGGCCTAATGTTCGCCTTTAGCCAGTGCGATAAAACACCTCCTGAAGCCTCCTTTCTCGAGCCGTATGCCGAAACAACCCTGGAACCAGGTGCAGGCAATTGGAGACCCTATTTGCAGATTGACAGCAACAAAACGGCTGTTCCAACACCCGATGCCGCTGGCTCAGCAGCTTATTTGGCAGAATTGAATAACCTAAGGGCAAAAATGGCTGCCGCCACTGCAGAAGAGAAAGAACTTGCACGCTGGTGGGGCAGCAATGGTGTGCTGCGCTGGCACGAAATCGCCTGTAGACTGGCTGCCTATTACAACGTACCACCCAACTACAAAGAGGACGGTACCTATCCGGAACCCGACCCTGCTAACCCTACTGATTATCCTCGTGTACCATTTGCCAACCCTCCCATCGCTTCGCGTATGTTCGCGTTGCTGGCCGTAGCGCAATATGACGCACTGGTTGCTTGCTGGCACCGCAAATTTCAACATAACCGCCTTGCGCCTTACAAAAATGCGACGGACATCCAATCTATTATACCTGCCAACGACCTGCCCTCCTACCCTTCCGAGGATGCTGTAGTGGCCGCTGCTTCCCGCGAAATCCTTAAGTTTATCTTCCCAGGGGAGGTCGCCAATGTGACAGAGAAAGCAGAAGAGCATAAAAACAGTCGCCTTTGGGCAGGCGCCAATGTGCAAAGCGACCTTTCGGCAGGTGATTCTCTTGGCAGAGTGATTGCCTTGAACATCATAAACGAATGGGCTAAAAAAGACAGAATGGGCATGGGCAATAATCAGGCTGGATTTCAGGCTCAACGCGACAGTGCAGCTGCCCGAGGATTTACCAACCAATGGCACAGTCTCGATCTTCCATCTCGTCCACCCATGCTTCCAACGTTTGGGAACGTGAAAACCTGGAATTTTGACGATGCAACCAAAGCCGCTATCCGTCCTGCGGCGCCACCACAACCAGGTTCAGCGGAATTTGAAGCCGCTTTGGAAGAACTCCGTTGGTTCTCTAAAAATCGCACCCGCGAACAGCAGCGAATTACCACGTTCTGGTCTGATGGGGTAGGCACTTACACTCCGCCAGGCCACTGGAACCGTCGTGCTGCCAGCTTGATTTTCGACCATCAATTCAATGAAATCCGGTCAGCGAGAGCCATGGCTTTAATTAATACAGCGATCGCAGATGCGGGCATTGTCTGTTGGGAAACAAAATACTATTACATGTTGCCCCGGCCAACAGAAGTTGATCCAAGCATCACCACAGGTACGGGGATTCCAAATTTCCCAGCATTTGCATCAGGGCACTCCACCTTCTCGGGTGCTGCAGCAGAAGTGTTGTCTTATTTGTTTCCAAGCAATCAAACCGATTTACGTGCATGGGCACAAGAAGCCGCCGACTCTCGGGTGTATGGGTGTATCCACTACCGCTTTGACAGCGAAATTGGACTTGAGCATGGAAAAAAAGTCGCAGAATTCGCCATTGCACGCGGGCGTACCGATGGTTCAGAATAAATTGAAATAAAAACGGTTAATGAAAATACCAACCGTCCGGGACAAAAGTCGCGGGCGGTTTTTTTTGTGGAATCCTACAATTCCCCGATTTCAAGCAAAACCCGCTGCATTTCACCAAATTGGTTGTCCAATAGGCGTTTCAATTCGTAACGCTCAAACTTATATTCAAAGTTGAAATAGCTGTTCTCGTAGTGATTTTCCGTAGTTGGTAAAAAACCGAACATCATAGAATGCCATCGTACCCGACCCCGACCGTGCAATTCGTCCATAGGAAGCTTGAGGAACTCCGCTTGAGGGAAATAACCATAAAGCCCCTTCATTTTCCGGATAATCTCTACCGCAACCTTTCGTTCGGGCAATCGGTTTTCATGGCGGAACTCGCTGATTTCGTGAAAATAACGCGCTAACGTGTCGCGCATACGACGCGTAGCAATACGTTCGCGGAGTTCCAATAGCCTGAATCTTTTGGGCAATGCCTCGTTAAGTTCTGGCAGCACCCGCAGCGGGTCGAACTCGGGTATTGGTTCGTAAGCCACCACTTCTTTACCCGTATTGGTGACATCTACCCAGCGGAATTTGATCTCTTCCGTCAGTTCGCGCCACACAAAATCCAAAAAACGCGGGTCTTGGTGGAGTTTATAGGCACACAGCGCCTCAAACAAAAGCGAAGCGCACTCGTCCCGCTGATTTTCAAAGCCTGTTTTTAACTTGTCGTATTCGGGCACAATTTGTTTTCGAAAAATATTCTCCGCAATTGTCCTCCGCAAATCTTCTTCGGTGTAACGCGTTGATTCTTCCAGCAATTCGCGCAATTCCGCCTGTGCATCATAGCCAAGGGCGAGGCTGTCGGGGAGTGTAGTCAATTGGCCTGCTTTGTTGAAATTCAGCCAGCCCAACAAACCTTCTCCTGAAATTTCACGGATGCTGTTGTCCAAAAAATCCTGCCCCGACCTTTCAGGAAAAGCACGGTAGGCGATGCGCCACCTGCGAAAGCAATTAGTAAGCCTGCGCCGCGCATCTAAACTATCCATACGCCGAAAATCGGTGTATTCAAAGTTTTTACGCACGCCTTCCCATTCAGCTTGCGTATCGGCGACAAATTGCACATAAACGCTTTGTTTTATATTAGGCTGCACCTGAAGCCAACCCGCCTGCCCGGCGTGGTCACGCACGATTTTTTCAACAATAGCCAATACGTCAAACCCGTACTGCTCGCATTCTGGGTGGGCTACCACTTCACCTTTGGCATCGAGCGTGAACCAGCGCGCATCAGCCTCACCCACCGAAGTTGGCGACGCCAATAGCCCCGGCAATAGGTATTCCAAAGCAAGGCGGTAAAACGAATTGCCCCTGCCTCGCTCGTCGGAGTCCGTAAATATTTCCGCGCCCAACAGGCAAGCGTAAGTAAAACGCACTACAGATTCTCGAACGTCCGTGTAGGGGCGGCGGCGTTTTTGGTCTTCTGCAATTTGGTTGGCGAGGGCCTGGCGTTTTGCCAATAGACTGAAATACAGGTCTTCGCGCAACAAACCCCTGCCTTTGACAATCTTGTTCTCGTGATCAGCCTCCATATTTTGGAGCATTTCGAGCAACTCATGGATTTCGCCCAGCAAGTCGAAATGACCATTGGGAACAAACTGGAACTGTCCTTTTACCACATCTACCCTTTCTATCCAATGACACTTTCCACCGCCACAGCACTCAATCACCGCAGCTTCCAAAAGTTCTTCCGATGGATGAACCAAGCGGCACACCTTCAAGGTATTGTCCAAGATAACCCGCAAGGGTCGGCGGTTATCCGGCACATCTTCGGCATGTTTGCCCGTATGCCGGAGGGGGTCGTTGGGCAATGCATGGTAGAGTCGCAAGGCTGCATCCGAGACCCCTTCCGATGCGATTTCAAGGTTGTGAAGGGCCGTACTGGAGGGGCATTTACCCAATTTTTGGTAATCGCGCAGGCGGCTTGCATACATCAGGACATACTGAAGCAATCGGTCGTTACCGTTCACCGCGTCTTGCATGGCGCGTTGGGCAGTTTCTTTTTGCAAAAACGTGATGAGCAGGTACTCGTACAATTGCGCCGACTGCGGGTCAACCTTGGTTCGAACATGGTCGCAATACGCGTAAGCCTGGGCATGGTTTTTTACCGCCATTGCGTCCTTTGCCAATAACAGGCTGCGGCGGAAATCCGTTTTTTGCTCAAACGAAAGCAGGCCAATCTGCTCCAAAGATTCTTGTTCGCGTGGGCCGACGGGCAGGTTCAAAGATTCCGGGATGGCAATATCGTCTACTGGGACAAAAAACGGTGGCACGGTGCTGTCCTCTCGGCTGTCGCCCACAAAACGGTAGTAATCGCGGATAAAAATCTGCCGCCATTCCTTCATCAGGTCCTCTTCTTGCAGGCGTTCAATCAGGTTGAACAGGTCGTCCTGGATGGGCGTGGCTTTCTCCTTAAGTTCGGCGAGGCTGATTTGTGAAAGGCGGGTTTTTTCGCGCAACTGCTTGAAATAATCCTCCACGTCGAGCACGCCGCGCTTTACCTGTACGTCGCGGATAAGGCGTTTCAACAAGGCCAACAATGGGGCGTGGTTTATGCGGTCTGTCTGGGCCAGCAATCGTTCGCGCAGGTCTTCGATGTTGATGGGCAGTTCGATTCTGCCAATGCCAATGTCGTTGCTTTGGGGGGCAGCAGCCAATACATTGACAGCAGTAGCAGTGGCGCGAAGCAGTTGGCGGTCGCGCGCAATACCCTGGTATTCACTAAAGTATTCTGTAAAGTTATTTGCCAGTCTCTTGCCGCCGGGAATGCCTTCTTTTTCTAATGTTTCGCCCGTCGGCAACGCAGTGGGGTAAATTTGGAGGAAGTTTGGGACAGAAGTGCTCCGTGCCTGTGCCGTCAGGATTTGAAGGGCCGGTCGGCTGTGCTGGGTTAGGATGGCCTGGCTGGCTTCCCAGCGCACATCGGGCGCGTCTTCATAGTGCATCGAGAGCACTGCCACGAAAAGATCGGTTTTTTCCAAAAATTTGGAAGCCTCAGCGCGGAAGGCTTCGGTTGGCACCGTACTTCGATCCCAAAAAACAGAAGGACGTGGTTGCAAAGCCAGCGCGAGTTGGCGCTGCAAATCTGCGGCAGTGCGGGCATCCGCAGGGTCGAAGGAGAGGTATATGTGGGCGGGGGTAGTCATTGGTGGGTGCAAAAATGCAAAATCCCTGCTTTACGGGGCGGGGATTTTGTGAATTAGCCTCAGATGCATTTGCGCAAGTCCTATTAATAGTTTAGCCACAACTCTTTATATCCGCTCTTGGCAAGTGCATATCGGTCCTTCAAGCGGTCGGGAAAGCCAGGTGTCGGGCAAATCTTCTGGTCGGTTGAATTTCTGAATCAATGAGTGGAAAGTTCCATTTTTCCCAAACAAACTCACGTAATGTTTGAAGTCAGGCGACACTGCCTCTACAAACACAACCGAAGGATTTTCTTCTCCTTCAAGTGTGACTTCATGGAAATCTAATTCTGGCTTGCAAAGAGGGCAATTCGTTTCATGATGAAAGGTTTTGTGATCGTAATAATTCAAAACTTCTACGCTCAGCGCCACCGCATCTGCAACACCCCCAACATAGCCTCCTGAATAATATTCAAGGACATTTTGGACTGCCCTTTCTCCCGGTCTTTGAACGTGATGGGCACGTCTTTGACTTTGAATCCCAACTTGTAAGCCGTGTATTTCATCTCGATCTGAAAGGCATAGCCAATGAATTTTATCTTGCTTAAATCCATGGCTTCCAGCACTTTTCGTCGGTAGCAAATAAACCCAGCC
>JBBQSW010000184.1:0-7469 GCA_038213575.1 Chitinophagales bacterium
GTGAAAGAACTTGGTGAAATCCGCTCTACAGCAATCCAAAACAAGTGGGGCACGAATAAAAGGGAGAAACTGGAAAAATTATTAAAAAATATCATAACCGTTCCTGTAGAAACAAAAGACCTCATCCTTAGATATGCAGAAATAGATGCCTTTAGCCAAGGTAAATTTGATGGTTTAACGTTACCTGTGAGCCTTAGCTCCAGAAACATGGGTAAGAATGACATTTGGATAGCCGCCACGGCTTCAGTACTTCAAGCAAAACTGCTTACCACGGATTCAGATTTTGACCACTTGGCGGGCGTTTTCCTCGACATCGAAAAATGCGCCTAAAATGCGCGACCTCTACACCCTTTTTTGTCAAAAAATCTACGTCCCGCTCCATTTGCAACCCGGGTGGCTTGATGCAGTATGCGGGGCCGATGGCTGGAACGTTGCGCTGGCAAAGGACAAAGGCGGTGAAATTATCGGTGCCTTGCCTTATTGCACTGTCCGTCGTTGGGGACTGAAAGTGATCCAGCTTCCTCCCCTTACTACTTATGGAGGGCCTTGGTTTCGTTACCCACAAGAAGTTGAATTTAAAGAAGTTAGCCGACTTTCTTTTGAAAAAAAAGTGCTTATAGAGCTTATCCGGCAATTGCCTCGAACGGTTTTTTTTAAACAAAATTTCAGACCAGAAATCACCAATTGGTTGCCGTTTTACTGGGCAGGATTCCGACAGACTACCCGGTACACCTATATTTTTGAGGCAACCAATGATCTGGAACAAATAACGGCGGGCTTTAAAAATACGTTGCGCAGCGACCTAAAAAAAGCGGAAGAATGGACGGAAACACGTCGTGACGATAAGGCGTGGAAAACTGTGTTTGAGCTCAATAAGCGTTCTTTTCAGCGGAAAAATTTAGCGTCTCCTTACGCATTCGCGGCATTCAAAAATTTGCACGAAACGCTAGAACAGCGAAGTCAATCGGCCTGTTTTATAGCCAATGATAAGACTTCTGGACTGCCCAGTGCTGGGCTTTACCTGGTTTTTGATGCGCGACAAGCAGCGGTGCTTCTCACGGGCACCGACCCCGAATTTAAAAATCAGGGTGCTGTTTACAGCCTTTTTATGGAGGCCATCCGATTTTGTTCGGAGCGCTCGTTAAGCCTTGATTTTGAAGGGAGTATGGACGAGCAAATAGAACATTCCTTTCGCGCCTTCGGGGCGCGGCTCGTGCCTTATTTTCAGGTATGGAAATTAATGGGGTCAATGTGAACTGCGCCCACATTGACCCCATTTTTACCCACCGAAGCCGAAGCGTAGGAGGTGTCACTTTGATCCTATTATTTATAGCGGCGGGCTACTTCCTTCCAGTTTACCACATTCCACCAGGCACTGATATAATCCGGGCGACGGTTTTGGTAGTTTAGGTAATAGGCGTGTTCCCACACATCAAGACAAAGGATCGGACGGCCTTTTTTATCGGCCACATCCATGAGCGGATTGTCTTGGTTGGGGGTAGATGTGATAAATAAGCCGCCATGATCGTCGGTGCAGAGCCAAGCCCACCCGGAGCCAAAGCGCGTTGCACCTGCTTGGGCAAACTGTTTTTTCATTTCGTCAAGCGAGCCAAAATCTTTGTTGATTTGGGCCGCCAAATCGCCTGTGGGTTCGCCGCCAGCATTCGGGGCCATAATTTCCCAAAACATGGTGTGGTTCCAATGCCCTCCTCCGTTGTTGCGCACAGCAGGCGGGAGTTTGCTGATGTTGGCTAGAAGGTCTTCGAGACTTTTGCCTTCGTGCTCTGTGCCTTGCAGCGCGGCGTTGAGGTTGTTGACGTAGGCAGCATGGTGTTTGCCGTGGTGGATTTCCATCGTGCGTGCGTCTACATGTGGTTCTAGTGCGTCGAAGGCGTAGGGGAGTTCGGGAAGTGTAAATGCCATATTTATATTGATTTATTGATTTAGGATATTGGTGGATTTATCGAACGGAGCTGTTCAATGTCTTTTCTCCAATATCCAATGTCTTGTTTAAACACGCCCAAAACTAAGATGTTCAGTTTAGGAACGGGTGAATAATAACTTGTTGCTTCAAAACAAAAAATCGCCCGCTGCTCCATCAAGCGGCGGGCGATTCAAATTACGTAGGGTAGGAAGATTAGAGAAGCACCACACAAGCGTGTAGTGGGGGGATAAAATGCGACTTTTTTGCCGCAAAAGGTTTAGAACGAAGCCATTCTGCACAAAACCTATAGAAGAAAACAATCTTTCAAAAAAACGGGGGGTAAGGCACTTTGTAATCGGTTCATGAAATGCCCGGCACAAAAGTCAGAATACTTACTGCCTTTTTTATCAGGGCAAAGCCGGGTTTTTAATTCAGGGTTTACCCTGAGTTTCTGAAATCGGCACCGTCACAAGCGTGCTGGTTCCCTGTCCTTTGGCAGATTGAACACTGAGTTCGCCCTTGAGGAACTGGGCTCTGCGAGCCACATTATCAGTCCCCATGCCTTTTTGGGTGTTTTGTGGGTCAAATCCAGTCCCATCGTCCTCCACCAATAGAGCAAGTTGGTTTTCGGTTTGGGTTATCTGCACCAATATTTCATTTGCGTGTGCGTGTTTGAGGGTGTTTTGCAGCAATTCTTGGATGATGCGATAACAATTAAGCGCAATTTCCCGATCAATGTTGGCGAATTCGCCAAAATGCTGGAAGGTAATGCGCGGTAGGCCTTCGCCATGCACCCGATTGCAGAGGTCGCGCAATGCGGTGACCAAGCCAAACTCCATCAAGGCACTGGGTTGCATATTTCGGGCAATGTGACGGGTTTCGGCGACTGTTTCATCCAGCAAGCCCCTTACCTTTTTCCAATCTTCGTCTTGGGCACGGGCTGGTTTTTTGGCCGTCATGGTTTCTAGTTGAATTTTGACTGCTGCCAACAAGCCCCCCACACTATCGTGTAAGTCTTGTGCCACGCGCTGTCGCTCACTTTCTTGCCCGGCGAGCATGCTTTGCATGGTTTCGATTTTGAAAGTATTCTCCAGATCCCTGAACTTTTGCTGGTTGATCTCTTCAGTTTGGGATGTTATGACTTTGTTCACGCGAATGCGGTGGTTGTAGTCGCGCACGATAAAAAATAGCGCGAGCAATACGGCAGCCAAAGCTACCCCAAGCGTTGCAAGTCCTATCCGCTGCTGTTGAGATTCTGCTTTGGCTTCCCCTTTTTCCATCACGAGTTGCTCAATCTGTTCTCGTTTTAATCGGGTATCGTACTGGATCGCGAGACGATGCAGAGAGGCTTCTCGCTCTTGGGCGAGTAAAGAGTCGCCGAGTACGGCAGATCGGTTGGCGTATTCGAGCGCTTGTTCGATGCTGTCTAGCTCTTCGTACGTATTCCAAAGTCGGCGGCAAATGTTGTGTTTTAAAGCAATGTTTACCCTTGGGGTGGTTTTTTCGGCTTTTTTTAGAAAAAAAAGCGCCATTTTATAGTTTCGATCAAGATAACTGTAATGTCCCACGGAATATTGACCCCAAGCGATAAGGTCGGTTCGTGTGGTCTGTTCGGCCAGCCGCAGAGCATTCGAGGCATCATAGCGTGCAATGGAATAGCGACCAAGTTGGCCATTCCGCTGCACTTCTTCCATGGCCATGGTAATGTCCAAAATCGTATCTTTCAAAATACGGTTTTTGGAAGAAAAAACCCTTTTAAGGTGTGCGGCTTGTTGTATGTCCCCTTTATTGGCGTACACCCGGCTCAGTTTGGCGAGCAAATGGGTTTCATAGTGCAGATTGCCGGTTTGTTGGTAGTAGTCGAGGGCTTCCTGTTGGATTTTTATCGCCTCGGCCCAAAGTTTTCGTTCTGAAAGATGGTCGGCTAAGTCTGAACGAACACGATAGTAGGCAAGGGTGTCGCCCGCTTCCATGAACAAATCGGCACTTCGGGTGAGGTATTGAAACGCCAAATCGGTGATGCCCGTTTGTTCTTCATCATAGTAGGCCCATTGATACCAAGCTAAGGCTTGTTTGCGCACATCGCGGGGTGAAATGCCGTCTTTGAGCAAGGCTTGGATTTCGTCAAAACTCAAACGTTTGTCAAACTCTGGTTGAGCGAAAGCTTGTACAGCGCACAGTAGGAAAAGGGCAAAGAGAAGTTTACGCAAAGGAATTTTATAGGCTAAGAACGGGTGAAAGTACAAGTTAATATTCACCCGTTCCTAAGCCACTTTTGTTTAGTGTAAAAACAGTTTACGCGCGCTCTTTCCTAAATTTCGACACATACACCATCCCCCCCACACTAACGCAGAAAAGCAAAATAGAAATAATCTCCGCCTGCGTAAGTTGGAAACCGAGCACATCATGCACTACGTTCACCCGGATCTTTTCAATGATGAAACGCTCCACTGCGATGAGTCCGATATAGATAAAAAAGATCATGCCAACGGTCTTCACTCGTTTGCGCAAGGCCCACAAAATACCAAAAACGGCGATCATCATCATCACCTCGTAAAATGGGGTAGGGTACACTGGCTCGGCCAGTTGCTTGCAGTATTCAAACGTGCAACCCTCTATGGGGACCTCTTCTTTGAGCACATTGTGCGGGTAGCGGTAGGCCCACATCCAGTCGGGCAAAAATGACATCCAACCGGGCTTGGGCGCGTTGTTGACGATTCCCCAATCCCCGTCACCAGAGAGCTGGCATCCGATACGGCCAAAGCCATAACCGGCTGTCAATGCAGGTGCTACGGCATCTGCTGTGGGCCAAAACGGGATTTTGTGCCGCCACATAAACCATACCACCATCACAAAACCGAGTACCAGCCCACCAAAAAACGCCAATCCGCCGCCGGAAGCCAAGGCTCCGATAGGGTCTTCCAAAAACGATTCCCAATTGTCGAAAAGGTCAAAAATCTTAGCACCTACGATGCCGCCGATGGCTGCCATTACGGTCATCTCGCTCAAGCGGTCGTGCGGGTAAAGCTGCCGCTCAACGACCAAAGGTGGGTTCTTGCGACGACGTTGCCCGTCCCACCAAGTAATGCCTGCCAATATTGCCGCTCCAATCAGTCCTGCTACCCAGTGCATCTTCCCAGAAAGAATAACAGAAGCTGGGTCGTGTCGAAACTCACCGTAATGCTGGTAAGCGTATAACCCCTTCCCCGCGATGAGAAGCCCAGCGAGCGCGTTGGCAAAAATTTCCCCTACAGTAGCAGGCAGGCCTTCGGTGAATGATACCGTAACGGGTTGGTAAAAACCCTCGCGGGCCTTGCGCCGCAGTTCGATGTTGAAAACCAATGCGCTCACCAAGAACGAGAGCGCAAGGACAAAACCGAAGGTTTTAAATATGGAAAGCCAATTGTCGGGCGCTGTGCCGAGTAAATCGTGGAAGAGATAGGAAAGGTCTGGGTACATGTTTTAGGTTATAAATGTCCAAGGGAATGTCCAATGTCCAACAAGGAATGTCCAATGTCCAAGTTGTTGATGCGCTTGACCACTCAACTTTTGACATTGAGCAACCACAAACTGCAAGCGCAGGGCCTACTTGTACATTGGACATTTCTTGTTGGACATTGGATATTATTTTTTCGCTTTGCTGGCTGTTTTTGCAGCTTTGGTTTCCGCAGGGATGGACGACATCCTGCCTGCAACCGAATCCTGCACATACTGGCCCCAAGTAAGGTTATTGCCGCCTGCTTTGTGCGCCAGTGCTTTTTCGATGGTCATCTGGGCAGCGGTTTCTACCACCCATTCGAAGTTTTCTTCGCCCACCGAATTCACGTCGGCATCGGGTGCTGGGTTGCAAAAATCAATGGCGTAAGGAATGCCGTCGCGGATTGCAAATTCAACCGTATTGAAGTCGTAGCCTAGGTAGTGATTGATGCGCAGCACGAGGTCGTGCATCTGCTGGCGGAGTTCTTTGCTTATCTTATGGTCGGCCACATAACGGAGGTGGTGGGGGTTGCGTGGCTCGTAGTCCATGATGCGCACATACTTGCCACCGAGACAGTAGCAACGGAAATAGGCATCAAATTCAATGGCTTCTTGCAGCATCATCACCAGCGTATTGGTCTCATTGTAGTCGCGGAAAAACTCGTCGAAATTCTCCACTTTGTACACACTTTTCCAGCCACCACCCGAGTGGGGCTTCATAAAGAGTGGGAACCCACCGAGATATTCGATCATGTTGTCCCACTCAAGCGGGTACTTCATGTTGCGGAAACTTTGCGCAGAGGTATCGGGCGGCATTTCCTTTGACGGCAAGAGAATGGTTTTGGGCACCGGAACACCGATTTTCGTGCTCAAGCAATTGTTGAAAAACTTTTCGTCTGCACTCCACCAAAAAGGGTTGTTCAGCACAGCCGTTCCGTTGAGCGCGGCGTTTTTCACATAAGCGCGATAAAAAGGCACGTCCTGGCTGATCCGGTCAATCATCACTGCGTAGGGGCTAGGATTCCCCTGCATCAGTTCCTCTACATGGGCAGGTTCGGCTGACACGCCCTTGACGTTTTTGGAGTTGACCCGCGCCACAAAGGCTTCGGGGAATGAGGTCTCTTTGCCGTGTAGGATTCCGATTTTTTTCATGAATGCTGCTTTTTTTACCCGCCATAGCCCTTTAGGGCGAAGGAGGGTCATTATAGTTTTAGTCCAAATATCTTGCGAATTTGGGTTGAGTACTAGGCCCGCCTACGCCAAGGCTTCAAATTGGGTTGAGTACTAGGCCCGCCTACGCCCCCGCCTGCCAAGACTCGGCGGGCAGGAAGGCTTCGGCGGGCAAGCCGTAAAACTACTCAAACTGACAAAACCAACAATTGAAATTTACTTTACACGGAAAGAATATTTTATTGCTGCTCCAACAATTGCTCCGTATGGTTCCCTGTATCCACTTTTGAAATTACGCGCGCAATTTTACCTGCCTCGTCAATGACAAACGTAGTGCGCAAAATGCCCATGTAGGCCCTGCCCATGAATTTTTTCTCGCCCCATACACCATAAGCCTCTGATACTGCGTGGTCCTCGTCAGCCAATAAATTGAACGGAAGGCTGTACTTGTCCTGAAACTTGACGTGCTTTTTTACAGAATCCGGGCTTACGCCTAAGATTTCATAGCCCTGTGCTTGAAAGCGAGGATAGCCATCGCGCAAACTGCAAGATTCGGCGGTACAGCCCGGCGTGTCGTCTTTTGGGTAAAAATAAAGCACGAGTTTTTTGCCATTGTAATCGGCAAGATTCACGGTTTGGCCTTTTTCGTTGAGGGCAGAAAATGCAGGGGCTAGATCGCCTTCTTTTAAGTGGGACATGTTGAAAATGTGGTCTATGTGAGAAAAATGTGTTTAGCCTCCTACGTTAAGGCTTCGGCGGGTAAACGGCTTTGGGTATCTTTTGTTCAGGTTTTCAAATTGGATAACCGTAATTCGTTAAGGAACGCGGCATCAATAACTTAGTCATTTTGGGTCAACCATTTTTTCATCAGACAACACTATTTTTCTGCGAATAGTGG
>JBBQSW010000185.1:0-7446 GCA_038213575.1 Chitinophagales bacterium
CACCTCTATTACAGGTGGATTCCAACTTGAAGAGGCTCAGGATCTGGCTCAAATCCTTCAGGTCGGCAAACTTCCGGCTGGCACATACATCGTGCAAGAAAGTCAGGTTGGGCCTTCACTCGGTGCTGACAATATCAGCAAATCGCTGACTACCATGATACTTTCCGTGCTGTTCCTCTGCGCGTTCATGGTGGTATACTACAACAAAGGTGGCTGGGTGAGCGTAGTCGCTTTGCTTGCCAACATCTTTTTTATCCTTGGTACGCTGGCTTCGATGGGCACCGTACTCACACTCCCAGGCATTGCTGGTATCGTACTTACCCTGGCAGCCGCAGTGGATGCAAACGTTATTATCTACGAGCGCATTCGAGAGGAGTTGCGCAATGGGCTTACCATGGCAAAAGCGATATCTACTGGTTTTACCCGCGCACTTTCTGCCATCATTGATGCGAATACCACGATGATCCTGACGGCATTCGTACTGATCTATTTTGGTCTTGGCCCCATCAAGGGTTTTGGTACTGTACTGATGGTCGGTATTATTTGTTCGATGTTCACCGCAGTTTTGGTTGGACGCTACATTACCGATTGGTGGACCAACAAAGGACACGATATCAACTATAGCCGCCCTTGGTCAGAAAAATGGTTGGTAGGTTTCCACTATGACTGGATTGGCAAACGCAAGTACGCTTATGCATTCTCTTTAGCAATCATCGCCATCGGTGTAGCCTCGTTTTTCATGCGCGGATTTGAATTGGGCGTAGATTTCAAAGGTGGATACTCTTACAACGTACAGTTTGAGAAGCCTGTGGAAATTGAGCAATTGCGCGGCCCGCTCTCTACAGCTTTTGGTGGCAACCCGGTTATCAAAGCAGTTAACACGGCCAATACCTACAACATTACCACTTCCTATCTAATTGATCAACAAGGGGGCGATGTAGTGGACCGAGTCTCTGCCAAACTGCATGAAGGACTTACGGCAGCAGGTGTCACGTCTGACCTTGAGTCATTCAAAAATACAGCTAGCACGGGCACCCACGTTGTCTCATCGAGCCAAGTGAGTGCTACGGTCGCAGATGACATTCGGAATTCTTCCTTCCAGGCAGGTATCTGGGCATTAAGCCTGATTTTCTTGTTCTTATTGATCCGTTTCCGCCGTTGGCAATTCTCGCTCGGTGCTGTGCTTTCGTTGCTGCACGATGCCCTAATCATGCTCACGTTCTTCTCTTTGCTGCACGGTCTTGTGCCCTTCTCTTTGGAGATTGACCAAGCGATCATTGCTTGTATCCTGACGGTGATCGGTTTCTCGGTGAACGACACTGTAATTGTTTATGACCGTATTCGGGAGTTCATGGGAGTTTTTGCTGGCCGTGACAAAAAAGAAGTATTCAACATGGCCATCAATACCACTTTGAGCCGTACCCTTATCACTTCGGGCACCGTGTTTATCGTTGTATTGCTGTTGTTCCTCTTTGGTGGTGGCGCCATCAAAGGCTTTGCCTTTGGTATGTTGGTGGGTGTTGTATTTGGCACTTACTCGTCCATTTTTGTGGCCTCAGCCTTGGTGGTAGATTTCACAAAAGAAGATGTGATCAGTGGCAAGGCTGTTCAGGCGGCTACCCCTGCCGCTGAGAAACCTGCCAAAGTCAAGAAAGAGAAGGTTTAATGGTCATTAGTCATTAGTCATTGGTCATTAGTCATTGGACATTGGTCATTGGACATTGGACATTGGACATTAGTCATTGGACATTAGTCATTGGACATTAGTCATTAGTCATTGGACATTGAACATTGGACATTGGACATTGGACATTGGACATTGGACATTGGACATTAAAATATAAGCCTTCTGCTCGCAATGTGAGCAGGGGGCTTTCTTTTCTCCTAGTTCTGATCAAAATACCAGTGCTACGCGGCTTTGCGAAGGAGTTTTTCCAAAACGTACATTGTCCTAAATAGCATAGGTTCAATGGTTTATCTTGCCCCCTTTCTTAGAGGCTGCTAGAAAATTTTTTCTCAAAACGCGTTTTAAAAAACTTCTCTGCTACTTTCGCCAAGGTTTTGGGACTTCCATCCATCCCGCTTGGTCGCCTGTTTCCTTCATTCAAAACAAAACGTAACTACCGCATGAATGCATTTTTATCCCTTGGTCGCTGGCTTTTCGCACTTCCTTTTGCTATTCTGGGGCTGATAAACTTTCTGAGCACCCAGACAATGATCGATTCTTTTGTACCCAATTATATGCCCGTTCCAGCCGTATGGGTGTTGGTTGGTGGTGCTGGATTGGTAGCTGCTTCGATCAGTATGCTCATCGGGAAATACGACAAACTCGCCTGTACGTTGCTGGCGATCTACTTGCTGGCCATGGTAGCCTTGGTACATATTCCAGGAGCTATGGCAGGGAGCATCAGTGCTCAATTTCTTTTGTTTAAAGACCTTGCGCTCGCCGGTGCGGCTATGATGTACGCCCAACATCTGTCGAAAGACCGCTCTGTGATTGGGTGAACAACTTTTAAAACTGAACCTCCTATACCTCTTCCGCGCTGCCCTGTGGCTCTTTTTGGCTTTTAGCCGTGCTGCATGGCATTTCCGAGGGGCCGCAGCACGCTCGCTTGATTTGCCCGAAGGATTGGCAATAGAAGCCAAAGAAAAACGCCGCCTGAAGCACTATTTCTACGGCACTACCTATCTCGCTGCATTGATGTGCTGTCTTCGCAATCAGCCCCGATCGCGTTGCGAGAAATATCTATTTACCAATCTTTCAGCACTCGCTTGCTCCTTTGACGATCTTGCGGAGGCTTTTCGTGACAACGACCTGAGCGAGCTTTGGCATGATAATCCGGAAGCCTTCGGCCTGGCTGCTGACAAGCGTGGACTAGCCCTGCATTTGCTACATAATATATACCGCGTTTTGCCTGAACCGTGTTTGAAGCAATTTCAGGGGTATATGTACCGCGTTTTTAAGGTGGAAACAACTGGAAGACAAAACCTTGGAAATGTTGAAAAAATCACCGCAGAAAAAGGAGGCTGTTCGGTGTTGCTTTTTCGCAGCGTTCTGGAGCATACGCTTTCTGAAAAAGAAGAAAACGCGTTGTACCAATTTGGATATCTGATCCAATGCTGCGATGACATTTTTGACCTTTGGCACGACCGCCAAGCGGGAATCATCAACTTTGCAACAGCCCACGCCGAACGAGGTGAAATAGAACTTCTGACACAATTATTCGAGCAACAAGTGGCGGTTACCTATCATGCTTTCCGCCAAACAAGCTATCCCTCTAAGCAAGTTGAAACTGCTTTGAATATGATTCATT
The DNA here is from genome assembly GCA_038213575.1 of Chitinophagales bacterium. GTDB lineage: Bacteria > Bacteroidota > Bacteroidia > Chitinophagales > Saprospiraceae > M3007. Next base: position 3,315 of record JBBQSW010000185.1, read on the forward strand.
GCTTGGTAAGCATAACCCGCCTTTGCCTTCAGCACTATTCGGATTTGGAGCGCAAATACGGGGCATTGCCCTTGGACAATCGTATCGCAATGGTGGTAGATATGGATATCTGGACTAATCGCTTCCGGGCCATTCGCTATTTATTACGCCCGCTTCAGTAGATTTTGTTCAGAAATGTTGGTGCTTATCCTTGAAGTTTCGACTTTCGCCCCAGATTATTTCTCGGAGCTACCGGGACGGTTAACCAATCAAGATTAGCAATCCATTCTATTGTATGAACGGCGTCGGCTGCTGAAAAGCAGTCGGCGCTTTTTTATTTGGCAACACGGGATTTATTGGATCTTGTACGCGATCTTATTTTTTGTATGAAGGGAAATGGCGAAATAAATTTCGTCCTACTGAAACCTTCTGAATGGCGAAATAAATTTCGCGCTACTGAAACCTTCTGTTGCACATTTGGATTATTGAACCTTTGAGGACTAAATTCTACAAGCCATGCTGCAAAAACTCTACGCACACTGGCTCGAATCGTACCGAGGCATCCCGCGTGTTATCTGGTATATCTCGATTGTGAGCCTTGTTAACCGTTGCGGAGCTTTCGTGATTTCTTTTTTGGCCATTTACATGACCAAAAAATTGGGATACCCTCTAGAGCAAGCGGGTTATGTGATGACTTGTTTTGGCGTCGGAGCCCTCACGGGCGCGTTTGTGGGTGGAAAACTCACCGATAAACTGGGCTATTACCCTGTTCAATTCTGGAGTTTAATGCTTAATGGCATCGTGCTATTACTCATGATGCTGGTGCGGGATATCTGGATCATGGGCTTGGCTGTATACGCTATGAGCTTTTCTTCGGAAGTGTTCCGCCCGGCCAACTCGGTGGCCATGGCGCAACACTGCGAGCCTCATACGCGTACACGCTCCATTTCGCTTTACAGGATGGCCGTGAACCTCGGCTGGACGCTCGCACCGGCCCTCGGCGGCATGCTTGTGGCCTTCGGCTGGGATTGGCTTTTTTGGGTGGATGGCCTGACATGTATCGCTGCGGCTCTGACACTTCTTTGGATTTTGCCACGAAAGCCGCAGCAATCATTGGCTCCAAATTCAGAAGCAGAGGATCTTAATAAAATTGCCAGCATTTCGCCTTATCGCGACCGAAAATTCCTATTGTTCGTGCTGTTGACCATGCTAGGTGCCGTGGTTTTTATGCAAATATTATGGACAATACCCTTGTTTTGGGAAAAAACATACGGGTGGTCGGAGGGACAAATTGGGAGAATGTTGGCACTCAATGGTCTTCTGGTTTTCTTTATCGAAATGCCGCTTGTGCATCGCCTCGAAGGACGTTCGTCCAACTTGGTCTATGTACGGTTTGGATTGATCCTGTATGCGATCTCGTTTGCATTCTGCTTGCTCCCGGCAGGGATGGTCGCAGCCTTGTTGTTCACCGTGGTCGTTTCGTTTGGCGAAATGTTTGTGATGCCTTTCAGCAGCAATTTGGTCTTTGGCCGTTCTGAAGGCAGCAAACAGGGACAGTATATGGCACTCTATACCATGTCGTATTCCGTGGCAAACATTATCGCCCCATTTTTGGGCACCCAGGTTATTGCAGCATGGGGATACCCTACGCTTTGGTACGTGATTACGACCTTGGCCCTCATTACATGTATTGGATTTTGGTTGATGGGGGAACAGTTTAGGAACGGTTGAATAATAACAAATTCCAAGTTGGATGCCCCAACTTGGAACTTGTTATTACCCACTTTCAACTTTAAACTTACCGGTCCCGATCAGCCCGAAGATTCAAGAACATCTTGAAGCCAAAGTTGGCGGAGATGATTTTTGAATTTACATGGTAGTTGGCATCGAGGAAAACCTCGGTATTTTTGAACACATCACGGATGAAGAAATAGCCCAATTCTGCACCTACGGTAAGATCAAATTTCTCGGGCACTTCACCTTCTGGCTCCAAAGCATCGCTGGTAAATGCATAGCGAATTCCCGCCTTGGCCATAGCTGTGAACGCTTTAGATTTGGTTTTGCTGCATTGGTTTCCGTTGGTACGGTACTTGCCAGCACCTACCTCCATCAGCACGTATGGCGTGGTGACAAAAGTTTCCTGCACATCTCTCGATTGAGGGTCCATACTGAAAACCGCGCCGCCACCAATGCGGGCGGTACTCCAGTGCGTGGCAAAGTTCATGGCAGTACCTAACCCGAGACCAATGCGGTTGGCCACCAGCGTAACGTCGGGGGATGCAAGGTGAACGATCGGAATGTCGAGGAAAAGTCGGGGAAGTTTTGCAGCCTGCTGCGCAATTGCCGAAGCGGCAAATGCCACAAAGGCAGCAAGAACGAGTAAGGATTTTTTCATAAATTTTGTCAAATTTTTCGTGTGAATACCGAGTACCAGTCGCGCTCCCAAATGCTTGCCGAAAACGAACAAGGCCTTTGGCGACCAACGGTGGGCAAGATACCGCGTTATTGCGATTTCGCTGCCCGACAAATTTTAGAAGCAATGGATAACATGAAATTGAAGGGGTATTTATTTTTTACTAAAAATTAGAAATTAAAACGGCTGTTTTTACATTTGTCCGACAACCCTTCTTCGCTTTCGGCGCGGACGCTACTTTTGCCCCATGAAACAACTCATCGAATGCGTCCCCAACTTCTCCGAGGGGCGCGATCCCGCCGTCATCAAACTAATCACCGATGCCATTGAAGCAGTTGAAGGCGTAAAACTCCTCGACGTGGATCCCGGCGCGGCTACGAACCGAACCGTTGTCACCTTTGTTGGCGAACCGAAAGCTGTAGTCGAGGCCGCATTTCAAGCCATTCGGAAGGCCTGCGAGGTCATTGATATGAGCAAACACACGGGCGAGCACCCGCGCATGGGCGCAACCGATGTCTGCCCCCTCATCCCCATTGCCAATATCACGATGGAAGAAACCGCGGAATGGGCACGCCTGCTTGGCGAGCGCGTGGGTCGTGAACTCAATTTGCCCATTTACCTCTACGAAGCCGCTGCCAGTCGCCCGGAACGTCAGAATTTAGCGGTCATTCGTTCAGGCGAGTACGAGGGTTTACCCGAAAAACTAGTTCATCCCGACTGGAAACCTGACTTTGGCCCTGCCAAATTCAATGCAAAAAGCGGCGCAACCGTCATTGGTGCCCGCGATTTTTTGATTGCCTACAACCTGAATTTGAACACAACTTCCGTGCGCCGCGCCAACGCCGTGGCCTTTGATGTGCGTGAAAACGGCCGTGTACTCAACGACCCCGATACAGGCAAACCGATGAAAGATGCCTCGGGCGAACCCCTCCGCAAACCGGGCACTTTGAAAGGGGTAAAAGCCATCGGTTGGTACATCGAAGAATACGGCATTGCACAGATTTCGATGAATATCACCGACATCCGCGCCACCCCCTTGCACCTTGCATTTGAGGAATGCCGTCAAAGCGCCGACCGCCGTGGAATGCGTGTCACAGGCTCCGAACTCGTGGGACTTGTACCCCTCGGCGTAATGCTCGAAGCAGGCAAATACTTTTTGAAAAAGCAGCAACGCAGTGTAGGCGTAAGCGAAGCGGAATTGCTCAAAATCGCTGTCAAATCCATGGGTTTGGACGAACTCGCGCCTTTCGACCTTCAGCAAAAGATCATTGAGTACAATCTCGAAAAAGGCAATCTTGACAACGCTAAAAAACTGATAAAGAAAGACTTAGTGGCCTTTGCCAATGAAACTGCCAGCGAAAGCCCCGCTCCGGGTGGCGGCTCTATCAGTGCATACATAGGCGCTTTGGGCGCTTCGCTCGCTACCATGGTGGCCAATCTCAGCAGCCATAAGCGCGGTTGGGATGACCGCTGGGAAGAATTCTCCGAGGCCGCCGAACGAGGCCAAAAAATCAAGGACGCACTGCTCCGCGCCGTAGACGAAGACACCGATGCTTTCAATCTCATCTTGGCAGCCTTTGGTTTGCCCAACACCACGCCAGAAGAAAAAACGGCCAGAAAGGCTGCCATTCAGGCAGGTACCCTCGTAGCCATTGAGGTGCCATTCAAGGTGATGCAACTTGCGTTCGAGTCTTTCCCGCTTATCAAACAGATGGTCGAAACAGGAAACCCGAATTCGGT
>JBBQSW010000186.1:0-7410 GCA_038213575.1 Chitinophagales bacterium
TTTGTTATTTCAATATACCCTTCTATCAGTCCTTTGTCCGAAACGGCCTGAAGTTGGAGTGCGGCTTGACCCGTTAGGAAGTTCCAGAAAACGACTTTCCCCGTCGAGTATGCAGCAGCTAGCAGGGAGCTATTGGGTTGAAAAGCAATCGCTTGTACATATTCATCGGGAGCTGCACGAATCTTGAGTACTTCGTTCTCGATGTTTTTCAAGTCGAATACGCGAATGTCACTTCCATTGGAAAATGCCGCTTGGCTTCCTTTCGCATCTATCGCCATGGCACGCACGGGGTATTCATGCAAGCGCAAAGCTTTGGATTTTTCAGTCGCGCGATAGGGCGACCAAACTTTCACGCTGGACTGGCTGATCTCAGATTCACCCATGGAGGTATGCTGCACCACCAGGAGATTGTCTGAGCCAGGCAAAAAATGCAATTCGCCAATGGTGCCACCTTCAAATACCTTACTTGCCACCTTAGCACCCGTTCTCAGATCGCGAACCTCCACTTTGTTCCAATCGCTGAGGTAAGCTAGGAGTTTTTCCCCTTTGGCATCAAAAGCGTAAAGAAAAGCGAAGCCTTCGTTTTTGAGCGGGAACCTTAGTTTGCGACCAGTGATCAATTGCCTTGCTTCTGCTGAGTCGGGCGATATTTGTACCATACCCCATTGGTCAGAAGCCCCGCGCAGCGGCGGGTAGCTACTCTTCCAATATGGTTCAGGTCTATCCGCTGCACTGGTGTTTAAAATCGCAAGGGAGTCATCAAAAGGGACAAAAATTCGGCTACCATCCGGGCTGAAATTCGGTTTCCCATCTGGCAAGCGAGGCAGTTGAGTGGTCCATACCGTTGCGTCGTCCTGTAAAGCCCACACATTTATATTTCCATAAAAAGAAGTAGCAGCCACCCAGCGGGCATCAGGCGAATAACTGCCTTTCATCAGATCAAAATCGGTGTATTGGGGAATCCGTTGACGCAGCAGGGTATCCCCCGTATTTGCATCTAAAAGCCAAAAAGCATTGTACTGGTAATTGCCAGTATATTCACCGGCAATCCGCTGCGTCGAAGCGGATACCGCAAGGGGGCGAAGGTTTTCAAATGCCCTTACTTTTGCGCTATCCGACAGATCATCAAACGATACAAGCCATGATAGACCATTCATGCCCAAGACTGCAAGTCCTTCCTTTGGGATCAGCTGGAGCCGCAACTCTTTTTGTTCAACGAAATCTGGAATAGAAACGCCTTCAAACAGGATGGTCTTTTCTCGCCTCCAGGGCTTACCCGGCGCTGCTTTTGACAGTATTTCTATGCGGTCGCGGAAACCAAGCCAGAATTTTCCTTCCCAATATTGTATTGCCAGCAAACCTTCTGGTACACCCGATACAAATTCTCGCGGGACAGCAGGCAATTGGATCAGGCTGGAGGTTTTGGATCCTTTACGGTTATACTGCTGCTGTGCAAATACTTCGCGCACGTTTAGGACATAGATTTTTTGTTCTAAAACGTTTTCAAAGAAAAACTCGTCGCCCCGTGTGCTGAAACACCAGGGTGCTATGGAAGGCACGTCCACCCGAAACGAGCGAGTGCCTCGTCGCAAATCGAAAAACTTTTTGCCCCAAAAAAGCAATTCGCCATCGGGAGAAAAATCAAAACCGAGATAGCCATTGCCTTCTCCGGTGCCATAAGATTGCACCATTTTCATGCTTGGCATTTCCCAGGCGAACAGGTCGCCATTATTAGGCACAAAAGCCCAGAGCCATTGACTTCCGTCTTTTTGTTGCTTGAATTCAACTTGGGTGTTTTCGCCTAGATTGTCGGCCAGTTCGTAGCAAAAAACGGGGTGGTATAGCTCATCTTCGCGGTGTTTTGGGTCTTCAGAAGCTTGATAATACCAGGCATCAAACAGCGCCTGCACACAATCAGGGTTGTCGTCGGGGGCAATATACTGGTTGGCGAAATCGGCCAAGCGGAAGGCGAGTGTACGGTCATTGCTGCGCAGAAGTTCTTGCGCATCGTCTGCGAGGTTAGCGGCGATGGCGTGGCGAGCCTGCCGTTCGGCTTCTTGTTGTTTGGCGAAAAGTTCGTTTTCAGCTGCGTTGCGACAAGTGGTTATCTTTTCCGACATTTGCTGACGTTGATTCTGATCCGCATCGGCGCAGTTTTTGGCAGCGCGGTAAAGCGCGGCGGCATCCTCCCAGAATTTGAGATTGTAAGCCCGATCGGCTTCGTGTACCATTCGGACGAAACAGTCGTCCAAGGTGTCTTTCAAAAATTTCTGATTGGCAGCGTAGTTGCGGCGGGAGCTGGGGAGGTCGTTGGAAAACGCCCGTTTCCTTTTGTTTGTATTGCTTTGGCCGATGGCGTTTATTTCGTTCGCGGGGATTTTTTTTACACCCAATTGAGCTTCACAACGGGTGATGCGCGTTTCAAGTTCTGCTTGTCGGCGAGCATTGTTCTGCGCATCGGGGCAATTTTTTGCCTCGTTGAAAAGACGGAGCGCTTCGCGGGCTTCGCCTCGTCTTAGGGCTGCATTGCCATTGTCGAGGTGGCGGGTATAGCAATCTGCCACAGATTGGGCCTGCTGGACAGGAGGGGCATTCTGGCTGTAATTTTGGGCGGAAAGGGTTTTCGCAAAGAGCAGGGTAATGGTGAAAATGGCAAGGGTGCGCATAAGTAGGTAATTGACAAATGGATTTGAGCAATCATCGGTTGAGTTATTAGGTACCGACCTTGCAGCCGAAGATAACATCATTATACAACAAATCTACAAAAAATCCACATCCACCCCATAAGGGTAGCTCATCAGGTATTCCAATGCCTTTTCGATGGGGTAGTGTTCAAAAACGACGGCGTGGAGCATGGTTGTGATGGGTACATGAAGTTTGTAGTGCCGCGCCAGTTGATGCGCAATGCGAAGCGTGCGTACTCCTTCGGCCAACTCAGGCATTGTTTTCCGAATTTGTTGGGTGGTTTCACCTTTGGCGAGTCGAGTTCCAAAAGTATAATTGCGACTGTTGGTACTTGTTGCGGTTGCTACCAAATCACCGATACCGGCCACCCCAATGAATGCCTGACTTCCTGCGCCCAGCGATTTGCCAAAATACACCATCTCTGCCAGTCCTCGAGCGATCAACAAACCTTGGATATTGCGCCCCAGCCCAAGACCACCAATAATGCCCGACCCCAAGGCGACAATGTTTTTCAAAGCACCGGCCAATTCTGCCCCTAAAATATCATAGGAACCAAATACATGAAATTTAGGGCTGTTTAAGGCAAATTGCCCCGCTTGAATTACCTCTCGAAACCGGCTACCCACCAAGGTAGCCGCGGGTTGGCCAGCCACGATTTCTGCCGCGAGATTGGGGCCGCTCAAACATCCCACACGCACAACACTGCTTTCTTCGCAAACCACTTCACTCATGGTACGCACGTTGGCTCGGGTGACGATGGCGCCCGGTTTGTCTAAATCCTCCTCCTCTAAGCCATTCAGGTCAAAACCTTTTGTGCCGTGAATAATGATGTGGTGTGGTCTCAAATAAGGAGCTAAAGCACGGATCATTGACCTAAAACTATTGCTCGGAACTACAGGAAAAATGAGGGTACAACGTCGAGCCAGTTCTTCCAAATCGTTGGTCGCTGTAACTCGATCGGATATTTTCACACCTAGATGTTCTCGGTGTTCGTTTATCAGAGCCACGGTCTCAGATTTTCGGCTGAACAACAAAACATCGGAATTGTAAGCCAGCAAATTGGCTATTGCCGTACCAAAACTACCTGCGCCGAGTACCCCAACGGGGTTGAAAGGAGATGTCATTTTTTCTTTAAATAAACCGCAAAACGTAAAATGTAATATAGGAAAACAACCGAAGAGAAGACCCTATTGTTGTCCCGCTGCCAACCAATTCAAAAATGGGTTGCGCGTTGCTTTGCGTTTCCAGGGGAAAGCAATCCAAATGGCTCCGCGCAGCAAGCTGTCCATGATCAAACCGACCAAAAGAATGGTTATTTGAATGGCGAAAACGTACTCGAATCCTTTGCGCTGGTACACGTTGACGAGCAATGCGCCTACGCCACCGTATTCACGGAACATGGCCTCAATACTGGTAAGCATCATCCAGGCTATGGCAAAGTTTTGCACCATTAGATCGCAGGCTTCATAAAGGGTGCCGCGGACTACCGTGTACCAAGTTACCTCGCCTTCGCTCATGCGGAGTGTTCGCGAATAATTGTACATCCGTTGTGGAATGTCACGGATTACTGCCAGCAGACCCGTGAGCAGGTAGGTCAAAATAGTGAAACTCATCGTAGTCAGTTTGGCTTGCCAGGAGGTACTTGTAAACAGCAAGAAGATAAAACTGATGCCAATGAGCGACAAAAACCTGAAGCGGGTAAGCAGGCTAACCAAAGGCTCAAAAATCGGGATGCGACTCAAATATGCCAGTACCATGGCAGCCACAATCGTGATCACCATGGCGATGAGACAGGTTTGGGCAGAGTTGAAAAGTTCACCCACCAGATTGTACTGGCTCACGAGTTCAAGCCAAGCGGTCCAGCATTTGCCAGGGCCGGGAATGCCAGCCGGGGTAGCAAATTGCCAAAGCAGAAAAAAGGCTACTATATAAAAAAGCACCACCAACATTCTGACAGTAGGGGAGGGCGTGCCGTTCCAGCGGAAAAGTTCTTTCATTGATTCGATTATTCGATTGGTTCGATAATTCGATTGGTTCGATTATTCGAACCAATCGAATCATTCAGATTAGTCCCCAAAAACAATCTCCACACGGCGGTTGCGGGCTCGGCCCTCGGGAGAATCATTAGACCCCACTGGCTTATCTGAGCCAAAGCCAGCTACCTGAGCAAATCGCTCCGCAGGGAAACTGTACTTCGAACGTTTCTGAATCCAAGAGCGCACCGAGTTAGCGCGTGAGTTAGAGAGTTCTACATTGTTTTCATAGTTGCCCACATTGTCTGTATGGCCCCGGATACTCATGCGGAGGCTGGTGGCGTTCAAGGAGTTATAGATTTCTTCGAGCACTTTTTCACCAGCAGGGGTGATAGTGGCTCTACCTGTTGCAAACTCGATGTTGTAGTTGCGGCGACCATACACGTCGCTCATGTCACCTTTAGAGTACTCTTGTTTGAAGCCCTCGGTGAGTTTTTCCTTGTCGGCACTGGCATAAAGTGCACGTAAAGCCGAGAGGTCAAGCGCGTCGGCAGCAGGCGGAAAGGAGGGCAAATCTTCGGGATACAATTTGCTCATGTAGTTGGCAAAAAGTGTGTACACCGAAGCATAAGCGTTGCTCGAACCCTCTGCAATGCCCAAGTCGTCGGCGACATCGGCAAGGTTGCAGGAGCGGGAGCCGCCCACCGAAACGGTGCGGCCAGCGCCGCTCTCCATTTCCTTGCCCTTGAACAGCTCGTACCAATTGGCTTCTGGGCCAAATACTTCGCCATTCATTTTGCATCCATAACGAAGGGCAGGGTCGAAGGTTTTAATTTGGTCGCCAGCCACTGCTAAGGCACCAATGAGTTTTTTCACTTGTTCCCGGTTTTGCTCCAGGTACTTGTTAAGGCCGAGCATCATGCAGGGCATTTGCTTGGTATTTTCACGGGTGCTGAGCAGCGTCACCACGTCGCGGTTGCTTTTGAACACTTTTTCGTCTTCGGGCGACCAGGTGCTCGTCGCGTCAATTTTCACGCTGGCAGTTTTGCCAGTGCGCTTGCCGTCTTTCACTTCGGGAAGTTCGATGGTTTGGTTGGCCACGAAACGGTCGGCGGCTTCTACGAAAGTGCTCACGCCCACAAAGTTGAGGCGACCTGGATCGTACACAGTCGGGTCGGGGTTCAAGGGAACGTCGTTGTCGGCGGCCCATTTGATTACGATATTGTGGTCGCCGTCTTTCAATACGACTGAGCAAACGCCGCCGCGCGCTTTTTGCGGGTCTTTTTTCCAGGAAACTGGGCCGATGAATTTGTCCTCTCCGTAGGAGTAGCCGCAGATATAAAAGCCTCGGACATCATAGGAAGGGTCTACTTCTTTCAATTTGGAATCCAAGGCGACTTTAAAAGACGCGAGGTTGTCGCCCATGATGCCGCAAAACACAGGCGGCGCGCTGGGGTTGTTTTTGTAGTCGCTGGCAAATTTTACAATAGCCTCTTGCATCTTGCCGTAATCGTCCTGGCGGATAAAATTGAGGTTGATGCCTGAAGCCGCCAGGAGGCTACCTTCCGTTGTTTTGGGGCCGCCATTGGCATAGCTGATGGCGGTTTGGCCGTTCCAGCCCATACCCAGGTAAGTCATGCGTGTGCCACTACTTACATTTTTGGTGGAAGGGAAAGCAAGTTGTTTTAGTCCAACGCTCTCATAGTTTTTGGGCGCTGAACTGAGGATGTCATTCGTGGTCGCGTCGGTTTTTTCGAGGTCTACCACATTGACTTTTTTCTCCAAAAGGCCGGAACTGCCCAAGAAGTATTTTGCACCGAAAAAGACTGCGCCCACGATGCCGACGGTGATCAGAAGTTTTGAGACTGTTGTTAGACGTGCCATAGGGTCTTGAATTTGAATTGGTTGTTAGTGTTGAGTAGGTTGAGGTAGTTGAGATTGTTGAGATTGTTGAGATGCTCATCGCTTTGCAACATTGGTCAAACGGGAAACGCCTCAAAATCTCTCCATCACTTGCCTGTTCTTCGACGCAAAACCATTATTACCCGATGAGATAGCGTAGTTGCAGGTACCAAGTTTCAAGTTGAAATTGGCGTTCTATTTAAAACTTGTCACTTTACATCTCCATCACCGCCCCACAATGTTTGCAGGTGCGCGCCTCTAAATCGTCTTTGAACTCCCCAATAGCTTGGCGAATCTGCGAGCCGATATCTTTGAGCGGGAAGCCAGCTTCGTGGAGCGGTTGATCGCATTTTTCGCAAAACCACAGGAGTTTGTCCACTTCACCCGTGTTGCGGTGACGTTCCAGCACCAGCCCAACGGTCCCAGCGGGGCGTTGGGGGGAGTGCGGTATACGCGGCGGAAGCAGGAACATTTCGCCTTCACGAATGTCGATTGTTTCCCGTTTGCCTGCTTCGTTGATGATTTTAACCTGGATATCGCCCTCCAACTGGTAAAAAAGTTCTTCGCCTTCTTCCCAGTGGTAGTCTTTGCGGCCATTGGGCCCGCCGACCACCATGACGATGAAGTCTTCGTTTTGGAGGTAAATCTGCTTGTTGCCTACGGGCGGTTTGAGCAGGTCGCGGTTTTCGTCAATCCAGGCGCGGAGGTTGAAAGGTTTTGCTATTGCCATGGCGAACAGTTTGTGGTTTAAAACTTTGGCGACAAATGTAGCGGAAGAAATTTAACATTTTAAAAAAGATTAACTTATGAAGCTAAAATTTTTAGCTAATTTTTTTAAAAGACAAAAAAA
>JBBQSW010000187.1:0-7332 GCA_038213575.1 Chitinophagales bacterium
CATTGGACATTGGACATTGGACATTGGACATTGGACATTGGACATTAAACTTTGCCCCTACCCTTCTTTCCGCTTGGGCACCTTGTCCATTGCTTCAAGGTGGGAAGCACCTTTTATGGCTTCGTTACGGCCTTTGTCCAGTTTGGAAGACAGCAGGGCAAGGGCGGCTTTTATTTCGGCCATGGCTTGGGCCGTTTCGGGGTCAATGGTTGGGCTTGGTTTTACCCGTTTGGGTGGATTTTTTTTCTTGGGCAAAGGAATGTCGGCAACCGGCTTATCTGCCTCAGCCAAGGATTTTTGGGGCGCTTCTACCACTTGATTCTCCATTACTTTCGGCAATTCGGCCGGCGCATTGTTTGCAATCGGTGCATTTGAATTTTCGTCGCCGAACATCCACCAACCCGCCGAAAGAAGTAGTAAAATGGATGCGGCCACAGCCCATTGATACATCTGAGGTCGCATAGATACTGCTTTGGCTTTTGTGGCCAATTGCACCGCTTGCTCTTCGCGAAAGGCTTGAAACATCGGTGAAAAGGATCGCAAGCGTTCGTCTATTGAACCTGAATTGAAGTAGATTTTTATCCGGCGCTCTTCTTCGAGCGTGGACTCGCCTTCCCAATAGCGGTCGAGCATTTCCTGAATTTCTTCGTATTTCATCTTTTTAGACGTTGGATGTTGGACGGTGGACAGTGGATATTGGACCGTGGATGTCTAAAGTCTAATGTCCATCGCCCCGCATATCATGGATCATTTTTTCCCGTATGGTTTTTCGGGCGCGGTGCAGACTGACTTTAACCTGGTCGAGGCTGATACCGAGTGATTCAGTGATTTCCTCGTAAGTTAGTTCTTCAATATCTCGCAAGTGCATCACAAGTCGTTGTTTCTCTGGCAATAGTTGCATCATTCGTTTCACACGGTCTACCAGATCATTCCTTTCGGCAGCTTGAGCAGGGTTGATAGTATCACTCTTTCTTTCTGCCACCCCTTCTAACGGGGCGGTGCGACGAAGCGATTGGCTGCGGGTTTTGTCAAGGGAGCGGTTGCGGGTCAGGGTCATGCACCAAGCCTCCCAGTTTTGAACATTTTCGGTTTGTTCGGGAGCCGTTTTCCAGACTTTTTCGAGTACTTCCTGAACAACATCCTCTGCCTCGTGCACGCTGCCTGTGATGCGCAGCGCGAATCGGTAGAGTTTATGTCGGATTGGAAAAACTTGTTCGTGAAAGAGATTCCAGGTCATGCGTTTCGTTCAATGTCTGAAAAAATGTGCGATATGTATTTTGCCGCACCGATATTAACCAGACGGCATGAAAACGGCGATGTTACGGCAATCCTCCATTTTCTGAAAAATTTTTCTAAACGGATTTTTAGGAAAACTTTTAATACTTGAAGACGTTCGGTACTTTTACAACCCACCAAGTATTCAACGATTATGAAAAAACTACTTTCTATCGGTGTTTTTGTAGCATTTGTACTTGTCTCTTGTGACAATTACACTCCATTTTCTGACAGCAAAAGCGACTTAAAGCAAAGTCCACTTTCTATTCTAACGGAAGAAAACCCCGATTGGCGACATGAAAATCTGCGCCTTTACCCCGTGGTTGCTTCTTCGGAAGTGGCCACGGCAAATGTCAACTTAAAAAGCCTGAAAACGCTTTCCGAAGGGATGAAAACGCCCGGTTTTCGCGTGATGGAGCAGAAACAATTTGGGCGCGGCGGCGAAGCCTGGTACCATGGCCTCACCGTGCAAAACAAAACCCAAGACACTGTGCTGCTGCTTTCAGGCGATGTGGTAAAGGGCGGCAATCAAGACCGTGTCATCGCCCACCACGAGGTCATTCTCCCTATGACTGTACGCAACATCGAGGTATTCTGCGTCGAAGCGGGCCGCTCCACCTACTATGACCCAGCCGCTCCGGCTGCTGAAAAACAAGCGGCCGCTTTCAAAGGTTATTATAATGTGGCCAGTCCGCAAGTGCGCCGCGCAGTGCAAAAAGCGGGCAATCAACAAGAAGTGTGGAACGCTGTGGCTGCAGTAACCAAGGCGAACAACGCCGAATCCTCCACCAAAGCCTACACTGCGCTCGACAACCTAAGTGAAGAAAAAACCCGTAGAGATGCGTATCTGCGTCATTTGGAGGGCCAATTTGCTGCTCGCCAAGAAGTGGTGGGTGTTGTGGCCGTTTGTGGCGACCAGGTATTGGGCATAGATATTTTTGGCACCCCAGACTTATTTCGTCGTCAGTATTCTGCGCTGTTGCACGGGTATGTGGCTGAAGCTGCTGTGGCTTCGGCCTCGTCACAAATCTCTGAAAGTCAGGTAAGAAGCGCATTTGAACAGGTTTCACGATTAGCAGCCCCCCATGCCAAGGGAACGGAGGCGGCCGGTAAATTTGCCTGGGGCGGGGCATGGGTGCATCTATTTGGAAAATAACCAATAACTACAAACATTCAACATGACCAACCTCATCGACAAACTTGATCGCCCGCCAGTGCAAGCCTTGGCCATATTCGCTGCGGCGCTGGTTATTATGGGCATAGGCTGGGCGTTCACCGCCTCGGGTATTTTTCCGTTCGACCGGCTTTTCGCATGGTCAATTGGCTCGGCCCTCATGCTTTTTTTCGCTATGATGAACAGCCTTTTGAGCATTCGAGCTGCCAGTTTTGTCAAATATTGGGGTGCTTCAATGTATAGTTATTTGGCCTTGGCGCTTGCCACAAGCATGGCAGCATGGGGATTTTCGGGAATTCCGCTGCGCGAAGCAGGCAGCTACCGTTGGATATATATTGTAGTAACGGTTGGCTTTCTGGTATTTCTTTCAATGGTCAATCTCATGAAAATCATTGTCCGTTATGCAGAAAGAGAAGAGTGGAATCAACCTCGTAACCGATAAAGGGGAAATTTGGAGATTACAGAATGGCTTCACAGGAAATGAACTAGACGTGCCGCGTTCCTTAGATCATTTGAATCGCCTAATTCGCCCTATCTTCGCGCTAATATGACTATTTCTGAAATGAACCACACGGTACCAGATACTGAAGAAATTGTGCCCGTCCCACAGCAAAATGTTGAACTGGAAGCAGATGACGACGCCCAAACGAACGAGGAGTACTTCGAACGACATGAGATTGTAGCCGACCCGAAACAATCGTTGATTCGCCTTGACAAATTCCTGATGGATCGGCTCGCCAACCGCTCCCGCAACAAGGTGCAAAACGCCATCCGCGCAGGCTCCGTGCGTGTGGATGACCGCGATGTGAAGCCCAACTACCGAGTAAGGCCCGGCAACACCATCTCCATCGTGTTGCCAAAATCGCTCGAAGAAAACTTTGACATTACCCCGCAAGACATACCACTCAATATTGTGTATGAAGACAACGATGTACTGGTCGTGAACAAACCTTTTGGCCTCGCAGTACACCCTGGCGTGGGCATTCCAAACGGCACACTCGTGAACGCTGTAGCCTGGCATTTACAAGAGCAGTTGGACAAACTTCCAGTAAAAGAAGGCAACGAGCCCAATCGTGCAGGCATTGTTCACCGAATTGACAAGGACACCACTGGCATCATGGTCGTTGCTAAAAACGGATACGCCATGACCCATCTCGCCAACCAATTTTTCCACCATACCCTCGAACGGCGCTACTACGCACTCGTTTGGGGTGATATGGAAGGTGACGCTGGCACCATTCGAGGCAACATTGGCCGAAATCCCAATGACCGCCGACTTTTCATGGTTTTTCCAGAAGGTGAAGATGGTAAATGGGCAGTTACACATTGGAAGGTGGTAGAGCGTTTTTACTACTGTACCTTGGTGGAATGCCGCTTGGAAACAGGTCGCACCCACCAAATTCGGGTCCATTTGAAGTCCATTGGACATACACTTTTTGGAGACATCCGTTATGGGGGCAACAAAATCTTAAAAGGCACATTGTACCCAAAATACCGCCAATTTGTAGAAGCTTGCTTGGCATTATTGCCGCGCCAAGCCCTCCACGCCAAGATTTTAGGATTTGAACATCCCACAACCAAAGAACACGTACGTTTTGAATCTGAGTTGCCGAAAGATATGCAGACGGTGATAGAACGTTGGAGAGGATATGTGATGGATAGGAAATAAGTCATTGGACATTGGTCATTAGTCATTGGACATTGGTCATTAGTCATTGGACATTGGTCATTGGTCATTGGTCATTGGACATTGGTCATTGGACATTGGTCATTGGACATTGGACATTGGTCATTGGACATTGGACATTGGACATTGGGTCATTGGTCATTCAATTCATCGTGCTGAGCGCAAATCCACGCTCCCTTATCCAAGATCCCAAAAATTAGGTATCTCGAAAAATGCAAGAATCGCACCCGGTTATAAAAAACGAATTGTTGGCATATCTGCTCCGCCCACGGCGCATCGTGTTTATTGTGAACCCAAAAGCTGGGACGAATTTGCAGAAGCACATCCGGGATTGCGTTGACAACCACTTGAACCACAAAAAATTTGAGTACGGAATTTGGCTGACGGAACAGGAGGGGCACGCAGCAGAATTGGCAAAAAAAGCCGTTGACGAAGGGTATGAGATTGTAGTGGCTGTCGGTGGTGATGGCTCTATCAATGAAGTCGCCTCGGCAATGGTAGGCAGCGAGGCTATATTGGGCATCATACCGGCCGGTTCTGGAAACGGGCTTGCCATGCACCTTGGTTATGGGCGGGATATTGACGAAGCTATCAAAAAACTCAATACTGCTGAGGTGCAAACCATTGATTGTGGTATAATGAATGGTCGCCCGTTCATCAATATAGCTGGTGTGGGATTTGATGGGTTGGTATCTAATCTGATGAAAGGCAGCCATTGGCGAGGCTTTTTGCCTTATTTCCTTAAATCAGTAGAAGCCGGGCTGAGTTATACCGCCCGTGAATGTCGCATCGAACTCGACGACAAAGTCTTGGAACTCAAATGCTTTGCCATTAGTATCGCAAATGGCCCAATGTATGGGTACAATTTCCAAATAGCCCCCGATGCCCGTTTAGACGATGGATTATTTGAGGTGGTTATTCTGAAAGACGCGCCACGGTGGCAATATTTTGCAGCCCTGCCTTCCATGCTGAACAACAAGATCTACGACGCTGATTTTGTGGAACACTACGCCGCTCGTCGCGTCAATATATCTGCTAAAGGCGAGAACTATGTCCATCTGGACGGCGAAGGAATGGTTGTAAAGGACGAATTGATTTTTGAAATAAAACCGGCATCACTGAAGGTGCTGGTGCCTAGAAAAACCGTTGGGAAGGTTGAGGGTTGAAATGAGGGGAGTGTTCAGAAATCTGTGTCAACCGCCATTTCAACCCTCAACCTTCTCAACAACTTCAACCCTTTCAACCCTCTCAACTATCTCTCATGAGCAAAAAACTAACCTCCCTTTCCGGTCTCGGCGGCCTCGTTTTTTCTACTGACCCTGATTTCAAAATCGAGGAGGAAGAAGCCCCGGTGGAAAACAAACTCGCCGCACTACAAACCCTGCGTATCTGGCTGGAACGTGGCAGAGGCGGCAAAGAAGCCACGGTGGTAAAAGGTTACCATGGTTCTAACGACAGCTTCGAAGCACTCGCTAAATTGCTCAAAAGCAAGTGTGCGGCTGGGGGAAGCGCCAAAGACGGCGTTATTATCGTTCAAGGCGACCACAGAGACAAGGTGCTAAAACTTTTGCTGGACTTGGGCTATAAAAATACTAAAAAGGCAGGGGGATGATGCGTGCTTACTTTTGGGCCAAAACATTGACTATCAAAATGAAAAGAGAAATAATTTTTCTAATTATTGTCCTCGGTCTCGCCTTCATAGCCTGTAACCCGGCCCGGCGAAGCACTACTGGCCCCGTCCGTCCCAACCAGCCCGGCAAGCCCATACCCGGCAAACCCGCGCCCATGGACACGGTTCGCTGGACACCCAACAACTCCGGCAAACCGCCCATTGGAGGGGTTCCGAACAAGCCGCCGCCAGCCACAGCGGGAGAAACTTATCACCTTGCCTTCCTGTTGCCGTTCTTGAGTAGCCAAATGACCGAAGGAACTGTTCCAGAAAAGAGCCGCTTAGCCGTTCAATTTTACGCCGGAGCAAAAATCGCACTCGAGCAATTGAGCACTGAAGAGCGCATCAATCTTGTAGGCGATGTATGGGACACCCAAGGCAACGACGCTGATTTCCAAAATCTTATGACCAACCCGCGTCTAGAAAAAGCCTCGGTTTTCATTGGCCCCGTACGCTCCAGCCATTTAGAAATCTTTGCACCATGGACGAATGCACGTCGCAAAATCCTAATTTCACCCGAAAGCCCTAGCACAGACTTAACCGCCCAAAACCCTGATTTTATTCAGATCAATCCTTCCCTGCTGGCGCATTGCGAAGCCATCACACGCTACATCCGCAAGTCCAGCCGACCGGATGCTGTTACATTGGTTTGCAAGCAAAAAGAGGCTGCCCGCTTGGTTTATTTCCAAGATGCAAACACTTCGATTGGCGGCAGCACCCGTTTCGCTGAACTACTCGTATCCGACAAAACGAATAATTTTGACAAAATAGATTTGAAAAGATACCTCCGGGCTGGGCGCACCTCGGTATTCGTAGTGCCCACTTGGGCAAGCCAAGATTTTGTGATGGCATTTCTACGAAAACTGAAAGAGGTTAAGGGTTCTAACCGGGTGGAAGTGTACGGTATGCCCCAATGGCGCAACTTTGATGCCATTGATTCAGAATATCTTAGCAGTTTGAATGTACATATCAGTTCGGCTTCTTGGCTTGATTACTCGAAGCAGGAAGTGAAAGATTTTCAGGAAAAATTCTACACTTCCACCGGGACAATTCCGGACGAGGATGGATTCAACGGATACGATGTGACCTTGTTTGCCGGGAGAATGTTGGCGAAGTACGGGCTCTCTTTTCCAGAACGACTGGAAGAAGCTACGACCACAACCTTGCGAGGACAATTATCGTTCTCTAAAATTTATAGCAACGGTGCCGTGGATGACGGGCGAAACAGCCCTGATTATTGGGAAAACACGTATGTGCACATCTTGAAGTTTGGTAGATTTGGCTATATGCCGGTGGAATAGCATCTTCCACCCTCAATTTTTCAAACAAAATGCCTGATATTTAATGACACGGAAAGAATTTTTACGCCTTTTAACGTTCGGTTTACCACTAGTGGCAGGGGCACGAAGTCTTTGATAGTTTGTTCAGATTATTTTGAGATGAGACTAGGCGCGACGAAGGATTGTAGCGGGCTCTCCATGACTGAGGCGCAACAAAGTATCAGTTCAAAAGAGTCGAACAAACCGT
>JBBQSW010000188.1:0-7329 GCA_038213575.1 Chitinophagales bacterium
GATGTGCACATCACAGCCGACCGCAAGTTTGTGATGGGGGCCTCGGGTTGTCTGGTCAGTGAAAGAGCTGACGATGCTAAAAACACGGTTACCCGGCATTACCATGTAGAAGATGTGATAGACTTTGCCTGGTCGGTTTACCCCAGATTCACGGTGCAGGAGGATCGCTTTACCCGCCGTCAGCAAGCTTATGGCGGACAAAGCGATGACGTGCAAATCCGATTACTGATTGCCCCGGAACACGCCAATTTGGGCCCCCGATATCTGCATGCACTAAAATTCTCCCTCGAATACCTCGAAAAACACGTTGGGAAATACCCATATCGAAGTATCACGGTGGTAGATCCACCTTTTCACGCGCTTCGTTCCGGGCTGATGGAATACCCAACTTTAATCACCGTCGGCACTTTTTATGGGATGCCTGCGAACATCCGCATCACAGAATCCCTTGTAGTACATGAGTTTGTGCATCAATACTTTATGGGCATGGTCGCCTCCAATGAAAAAGAGGAAGCCTGGCTTGATGAAGGTTTTGTCACCTACTTTGAAGACCGGATCATTGATGCCGCTTTTGGAGAAAAGAAGTCGCTGGTGGATGTTTTCGGATATCGTTTCGACAATCGGGAGCTGACTCGTTTGGAATACACGACCATGGCCAACCCACGCGAGGGTACGGTAGCCCGCCCGGGCTGGGAATTTACCGATGCCAATTTCAAAGCACTGATTTACAGTAAAACTGCCACGACTTTACGGACCGTCGAGGCCCTCATTGGAAGGGAAAAGATGGATCAAATCCTTCAGACCTATTTTGAACGGTGGAAATTCAGACACCCAAAAGGGGCCGATTTTAAGGCGGTATTGAAGGAAGGTTTAAGCACTTTACAGGACACCGTTTTTGCCGGGCAGGTCTATGGATTGTTTGAAAAAAGTATTTACGGCGCACTGGTATTGGACTACTCCGTTGTCCGAATTTCCAACGAAACTTTGCCCGCTTCTCAGGGCGTTTTTGGAAATAGCAATGCGGCATTTACCTATCAAAACGGAAGCGGTCAGTCCCCTACCCTTTCCAAAGTAGAAATACAACGCAAGGGGGATTGGGTTTTTCCAGTGGAGGTATTGGTGACTTTTGAGGATGGAAGTGCCCAGACGATGCATTGGTCGGGGGAGGAAGGCTCCAGGTTTTTTGAGTTTTCCAATGGTTTAAAAATTGTCTCCGCGCAGATAGACCCACTTCAAAAAATCGCATTGGATGTTGACTTGAATAACAACAGCATGACCCTGCAACCAGAAAAAGCGGCTCTTTGGAAATACGCGGCCAAAGCCATTTTTTGGGTTCAAAATTTGATGCAAACGCTTAGTTTTCTGATGTAATGATGAACAGTCTAAAAGTCATATCGAATAGTATTGCGCTTGGGGTGCGGCAATGGCGTATTGCTGGGATCGTTTATTTTATTCAATGGTGCCTGGCCTTGACCTTGGGCATGCAGATCCATAGTGTGCTGGAATCTTCGATCGGTTATTCCCTGGAAACCAACAAGTTATTGGGACAATACGACCATACGGTCTTTACTGATTTTCTGAAAGTACACGGTGCTTCTATCACGCCCCTCATCGGTCAATTGCGTTGGCTTCTGCTCGTGTGGCTTGTTTTTTCGGTATTTATTAACGCTGGTTTGCTGTATAGCGTCTCCTCGGAGAACCAAACAAATCAGACCCAAGCAGGCGTATTTTGGAAGGGCGGAGCCGAGTACTTCTTTTCTTTTTTGAAAATCAGTCTGCTCTTCTTGTTGCTGGCTTTGGTTTGGAGCATGGTGATATTGGTGCCCATAGCACTATTTTTTGAACCCTCTCTTCAGTACTTCTCTTCTGAAAAGTATCCGGTTTGGATTGCATTGAGCCTTTTACTGATTTACTTGTTTGGGTTGGTGGTCTTGTTTATTTGGTCGGTAATCAGCAGATTATTAAAAATCAAAACAGGCGTCTCTATTGCCGCATGTATAAAAAACGGATGGCGTTCATTTAACAAAAACAAACGAGGTTTTGTGGGATTAAGCGCAGGTTTTGCGGCATTTCAAATTGGTTTGTTGTCCGTTTACTGGTTGTTGGAAGCCTTTACCGGCATGACTTCAGCATCCCTGATTCTATTGCTTTTTGTGGTTCAACAGGCGTTTGTATTGCTCCGGATACAACTAAGGCTTATGATGTATGCTGGAATTTATTACCTTTCCACGCCAATCGAAACAAATCGTCATGTTCCGTAATTGTTATACATGGATATTGCTCCTGTTGCCGGGTATCTGCCTGAACAACCTATCTGCCCAAAATCAGCCTTTGCTGGACTCGCTCCAACGTGAAGCCCGCCATGCTGCTACGGATTCTGCACGCGTCTATTTCCTGAATCAAATGGCCGCCAATCAAATTCGATACGGTATGGCCCAAGCGGAGGAAACACTGCGGGAAAGTCTGCGCCTCACGCAGGACTACCGTCCAGAGCGCTGGTCAAACCAAAGATCTTACCTTCTCATGCGCGCCAGGGTTTGTTTCCTCAACGGCAACTACCTTAAACGCAGGGGAGATTACCCGGAAGCGCTTAAATTCTACCATGAATCCCGCGAAAAAAGTGTGCAAATAGGCCATTCTAATCAAGAAGGCAATGCACTTGTCGGCATCGGAACGGTATATAATTACCTGAATGAGCCAGACAACGCAACGCAATTCTTTGGGCAAGCAGAAAAAGTCTTCCTGCGGGATAGCGACACCGAGGGTTTAATGATGGTTTATGGGAACATGGGCGCGATCTACAGCAATTCTGGCAATTTGAAAGAAGGCATCGCGCAGACCTTGAAAGCCGAAAAGATTATCCGCGAAAAAGGCTTGACCAAATTTGAAGCGCAGGTCTATTCCACACTTTCAGAAATCTATAACACCGCGGACAGCCTTCAACAGGCTTTTTTTTACGCAGAAAAAGCACGCATCGCCTTTCGTCGCGACAAAGATTTGATGCGTTATGGCGATCACCTATTGTCCATGTCAATGCTGGCTATGCACAGTAAGGATGATGTCGGGGCTGAGCAATATGCGTTGGAAGCGCTGGAAACGGGCTTGCAGGGACAACATAAAATAATCATTCAAGACGCCTACCTGACCCTGCAGGAAATTTACCTCCAGCGTGCTAAAACCGCCTCTATCCCCGCCCTCAAAGACAGCTTTTTCCTTCGCGCCTTCCATTACAATGGCCTAAATCGGACGTACAACGATTCGCTTTTCACCACGGAAAAAAGCCGTCAAATCGCTGAGTTGCAAGTGAAGTTTGAGACTGAAAAAAAAGAACACTCGATCAGTCAACTCAGCGCCGAAGCCAAAGACCGTGAAATTGAAATTCTCCGCAATGAAGGTGCGCTGCGCCAAGCCAAGATCAAAGCCGAACGCGCCCATGAACAAGCAATACTGCTGGAACAAACCAACGCCAACATTGCGCTTCAATTGGAGGTGAAGGACGTAAAAATTCAAGGGCAAAACACCGAAGCTCGGGAAAAACAAAGTGAAATCGAAGCGCTTAATGCGATAAACCAGCGCCGTGAAATCGAAGCGGAAAGTGAAAAAAAACTGCGGTATGCACTGCTGGCAGGATTGATAGGACTGGCCCTGATTGCCTTTTTGCTGCTTCGGCTCAATTTGATTCGGACACGCGCCAGCAAAAAAATCGAACAACAAGGCGCCGAAATCGAGACCCAGAATATCCGTTTGGCAGAGGCCAATCGCTTTAAAAGCGTCTTTTTGTCAAACATGAGCCATGAAATTCGCACACCCTTGAATACCATCATTGGGATGTCGGAACTCATTGCGGCTGCCCCGCTACCGTCCAAAGAGCGCGAACATGCCCAAATTGTAAATTATGCCTCTAAAAACCTGTTAACACTGATCAATGAGATCCTAGACTTTTCTAAAATCGAAGCTGGAAGAATCGTTTTCCAGGCTCAGCCTTTCGATTTGCCAGAACTGCTTCAACGACAGATTAGTCTACTGCGTTTTCCTGCCAGTCAAAAAGACCTGGATCTCGAATTGCACTGCGCCGAGGATCTTCCGCAAGGCATCCTGGCCGATCCTGGCCGACTCAGCCAGATATTGCTCAATCTCTTGAGCAATGCAGTGAAATTCACGGAGCAAGGCAAGGTCTCCTTAAACGCCACCGTACACGAACGGCTTCCAAACGGACAATGGCTGCTTCAATTTGCAGTACGCGACACGGGTATTGGCATCGCCCAAGAGGAACTTCCGAATATATTTGAAGCCTTTAAGCAAGCGGGCGAAAACACCCATTTGCAACATGGGGGCACCGGCCTGGGGCTGGCTATTTCAAAACAACTGATAGAATTGCAAGGGGGCCGGATAGAAGTGGACAGCTCACCAGAGCAAGGTTCCGAATTTCGGGTATTCCTTCCCGTTGGCCTGGCGGAACTGCCTGCCACATCAGATTCCAGTACCCGACCAGCCTTACAAAAATTGCCTTCCCGGAAAATCCTACTGGTGGAGGACAATCAATTCAACCAGTTGCTGGCCACCGAATTGCTCCAACAACTCGTGGAAAACCCCCAGATCACCATTGCAGAAAATGGTTTTGAGGCCATTGAAAAAGCCAGTGCCGAGCCGTTTGACCTGATTTTTATGGATATTAAAATGCCCCGCATGAATGGCTTTGCAGCCACCAAAGCATTGAGAGCGAATGGCTTAAGTACGCCCATCATTGCCCTGACGGCTAACGCTACCTTGGAGGAACGAGAAAAATGTCTTCAATCCGGGTTGGACGACTATCTGTCCAAACCCATTGAAGTGGATCTGCTTCGAGCGCAAATTGCGAAATGGGCATTTTAAGTAGGAACGCAAAAAAGGTCCCTGCTTCCCATGAGTATCAATAAAATAAAGTGCAAATAAAAAATATAATTTTAGCCTTGTCTAAAAATAAAATTAAACTACCTTTGCATTAAGTTTTTGGTATCCAAAATTTAATTGCTAGGTTAGTTTTTATGAATAAATCCCGCTTCATTCTACTATTTACGGCCATTTTCTGGCCAATTGTTGGCCATTCACAGCATTTTTTCAGCGGAAAAGTACTAGACGCGCTCAGTCGCGAACCCATTGTGGCTGCCACGGTAACGACCGATGACAAGACCGGAGGCGCGTACACCGATTCTTTGGGGCAGTTCCGATTTCAATCAAAATCCAGCAGTGAGCACGTCCGCTTGAACATTCGGTGTATTGGCTACAAAACCTGGGTAGGCAAACTCCACAGAAAATCCCCGGAACAAACCATCCTCCTCGAAACTTCCGAAAATGAACTGGGCGCCGTGGTCATTTCTGCTACGATGAAGGAAGTTAGCAAAGACGCCTCCCCCATTCCAGTAGAGGTGTACACGCCGCGTTTTTTCCAAAAAAATGCAACTCCCACGCTATTTGAAGCCCTGACCGTTGTGAATGGGGTTCGTCCACAACTCAATTGCAACGTCTGCAACACCGGTGATATCCACATCAACGGCATGGAAGGCCCCTACACCATGGTCACGATTGACGGTATGCCCATCGTGAGCGGTCTCTCCACGGTGTACGGTCTAAGCGGAATTCCAAATGGAATGGTAGAGCGCATCGAAGTGGTGAAAGGCCCCGCCAGCACGCTCTACGGTTCGGAGGCTGTGGGGGGAATGGTCAATGTGATCACCAAAAGTGCCCTTACTGCGCCGCGCTTTTTTGCGGATGTGTTCGCGACCTCGAACGAGGAATTGAACGTAGATCTGGCAGTGGCCGGACGCGTTGGAAAAGCACATAGTTTGCTGGGAATAAACTATTTCAACTTCCACAACCGCCTGGATATCAACGGCGACAATTTCACCGACGTGACGCAGCAAGATCGAATCTCGGTGTTCAACAAGTGGAATTTCAAACGTAAAAACGACCAAATCGCCTCCCTTGCAGCGCGTTATGTATACGAAGATCGTTGGGGCGGTGAAATGAACTGGGCGCCTGAATGGCGTGGTACAGACAGTATTTACGGGGAAAGTATTTATACCAACCGGATCGAATTTTTAGGAAAATATCAAATTCCCGCTGCAAAAAGACGGATCATGCTGGATGGCTCCTGGAACCTCCACAATCAAAACTCCGTGTATGGCACAACCGTTTATCTCGGTAAACAGGAGGTTGCTTTCGGCCAACTGACCACTGATTTGCCCTTTGGGGCGCGCCACGATGCACTGCTCGGTATCGCGCTACGCTTTACAAAATACGATGACAACACACCTGCCACCTCCTCCATCAATGGGCTTGAAAATCTGCCCTCTAAGGTTTGGCTGCCGGGGATATTTCTTCAAGATGAGGTCGAACTGAACGACAAGAACATCTTGCTCCTTGGGCTGCGTTACGATTACAACTCCATACATGGCAACATTTTAACCCCGCGCATCAGTTGGAAATGGGCTCAGGATGCCCAGCATATCCTGCGACTGACGGCAGGTTCAGGCTATCGGGTGGCGAATATTTTTACGGAAGACCACGCCGCGCTGACGGGCGCACGCGAAGTTGTGATTGCCGAGAACCTGCTGCCTGAACGCTCCTGGAATGCTAACCTGAACTATGTCCGCAAGTTTTTTCCAAAAAGAGCGGGCTTTATTGGCTTGGACGGCTCGCTGTTTTTTACTTATTTCAGCAACCAAATTCTGCCTGACTTCAACACGGACCCAAACAAAATCATTTTTGCCAACCTGGATGGTTATGGCATCTCCACAGGTATATCACTCAACCTTGATTTCAATTTTCTCAACGGACTAAAAATCATTGCCGGGGCAACCGCCATGGATGTGTACCAGGTGGAAAACGGCGAGCGGATGCAACAACTTTTTGCCCCGCCCTTTTCTGGCACCTGGACGATGAGTTACATCATTCCGAATTGGAAATTAAGCGTAGACTATACCGGGAATCTGAACAGCCCAATGCGCTTGCCCATTTTGCCCAATGACCCCCGCTCAGCGCAGTCGCCCTGGTTTTCGATTCATAATATCCAACTAACCAAGCCCTTAAATAATGGGATAGAAGTATACGCTGGGGTGAAAAACCTGTTTGGATTTTTTCCAAGGGAAGAGGTTATACTCCGGGCATTCGATCCGTTTGACAAACAAATTGACCTGAATAATCCTCACGGATTGACGTTTGACCCGAACTACAACTACGCTCCCATGCAGCGTCAGCGGGTTTTGCTGGGAATACGATGGACTTTTCGGTAAATCATTGGTTTTCAGGGGCAAACCACTTTTGATCCGCATAAAAATTGCCAAAAGGAAT